>JAUVZH010000084.1 GCA_030602675.1 Candidatus Heimdallarchaeota archaeon
TGGTAACCGCCCTTAGGTGTTCGTCCATGATTTCTCAAACAAAGTATTTCATCCTTTAAGTCCTCATCTTGAGTTACTATTGCACCACCTTCTCCGAAGGTAAGGTTTTTTGTTGCATAGAAAGAAAAGCAACCAATGTCTCCAAAATTCCCGACATGTTTTCCATCAATGCTTGCACCATGAGCTTGGCATGCGTCCTCAATTATCTTCAAATCATGGTCGTCTGCTATGTCCTTTAAGGCTTTCATGTCACAGGGATTTCCAAAGATATGAACCGGCATAATTGCTTTTGTTTTCTTTGTAATCTTTTCCTCAACCTTTGCTGGATCAAGATTATATGTTTCAGGATCAACATCTGCGAAAATTGGAATAGCACCATCAAACAATATGCTATTACTCGAAGCAATGAAAGTAAATGGGGTAGTAATAACCTCATCACCAGGTTGTATATCTAATGCTCTAATTGCTAAATGTAGTGCAGTTGTTCCATTAGAAGTAACAATTACATGTTTTGCTCCTATATATTCAGAGAATTTTTTTTCGAATTCTCTAGCTACGGGTCCTTCAGCTAAATACTTTGAGTCAAGAACTTCTTTTACTCCATCCTTTTCGTCTTGACCTATTTGTGGGTCGATGAATTTTATCATGATTTTACCTCACAAATCTTATGTCTATTAATTTAGACTAATAATTGTGATTTTGAACTTTCTCTAATTATAAACTAATCATCTCTTTAAAAAAGACATGGTTGTTTATCAACTAGTATCTTTTATTGCAAGTTAAAGCAATAACTTTTAGATTTTATGTAAAATATAGGAATTAGTAATTCAGGAAATGATATTTTGAGGATAAATGAAGATGATGTTGAGATATTAAATGCAACTTCAGATCATGCTACCGATTGGTCCAAGACTTTTTTGACTGCAATGAATAGTTGTCGTTGGATGAGTCGTTTTATCAAAGATCAAAATATCTCAGAACTTGATGTTTCAATCTCATTTTCACAAGACATTAGGAAGGAACTGAAAACTGATCGTTTTCTTATTGCTTACTATGCAAAAAAACCAGTTGGAATACTTCGAATGGATGAGTATTGGGTTCCTAAAGCAGTTAGAATAATTAGTCACTTCCCATTAGTCATACCAAAATTTCAACGAAAAGGTATCGGCAAGTTACTAGTTAAGACGGGGGTACAACAAGCTCAAAGTGAAGGGTTTGTTGATGTTTGGTCAGAATGTTGGTCAAAAGATATGAGAGAAATAAAGCTATATCGAACTTTCTATGAGAAAATAGGATTTACTAAGAAATCAAATAGATTAGAAATGATTTGTTTTACAAAAGCATTTAATGAAGATCATATAACAGAAATTAAAGGTTTAAAAATTAGTAAGTCAGATGAAATAACAGATGAGTTAGTACAAGCCATTAGCCAATCATATGCAAAATCAAAAGATAAACTTCATGTGATTGAAAATCTCAATAATCCTAAAATTACTGAGAGTTTTCTGAAAAAAACAAGGCAGTCATTTCTAGAAATAGGATTTAAGATAGATTGTGTTGTCGTCAAATATAATAAAAAACTTTGTGCTGGATTACTGACTGCAACATCAAAAAATAGAGGAATGATATTAGAAATTGGTGTAATTCCTGAATTTAGAAAATTAAAAATTGCTCAATATTTAGTAGAATTGTATCTTTATACAATGAAATCTCAACAAATTAATGAAGTTGTTCTTGGTGTTGATGAGGAAAATATACCAGCCATTAATCTCTATGAAAAATTAGGATTTAGTAAATCTTGGAATGGTATGTTAATGTTATTAGAGGATAAAAACAAGATAGGATTATAAACTATTTACAAATTTAAGTGATGAGATAAATGAAAGCTATAGACACCCATTGTCATATCAGTCATACACTTAAACGTGGTTTGAAATTGAATGTTCTCCTTCAACATGCAGCTGAAAACAATGTTTTAGCTATAATTGATTCACCAGTTTTTTTAGACTCGTATAATCAATCCATTAGGATTCATAAAAATAATCCGAAAAAAATTTTTGTAACTCTTGGTGCATCTCCAGCACATTATCATGAAGTAAATATTAACAAAATAATTCTCAATATTAGAGAATTTGCTGAAAAGAAAGAGATTGTAGGCATAGGGGAAATTGGTTTAGATTACTATTGGGTTAAAAATAAAGCAATTAGAAATCAGCAACACACAATTTTTAAACAATTTATAGAATTAGCTAATGAATTAGATCTTCCTCTAATAATTCATAGTAGAGAAGCTGAAAAGGATTCCGTACAAGATTTATCTATAGCAGAAACACCAGTTATTATGCATAGTTTCTCAGGTGATGTTGAAACAGCTTTAGAATGTGTGGACAGGGGATATTTCATTTCTATTCCAACATCAGTTACTAGTAGAAAGAAACACCGAAGATTAGCAGCAAGCGTACCTCTAGAGCATTTAATTACAGAGACTGATTCTCCATATTTATCACCCTTTCCTGATAGGAAACGAAATGAACCAGCTTATGTAATTTACGCAGTTAAAGAAATAGCTAAAATAAAAGAAGTTCCAGAAGAGGAAGTTGCAGAAATCACAACAAAAAATGCAATTACTATTTTTAATCTAAAGTTATCCTAATATTGTGTCGGAATTTACACAAAAAGTAATATTTAAAGACCATTTGTTGTATTATCTAAAACACGAGTAAAGAATTGGTGATTTTAATGAATCCAACTGAAAAGGCTACTCTTTGGGAAACTCTAACAAGTTATCAAAGAAGGAACCAAGAAAGTATAAGACCTCCTTCAGAAAGAATTGATCCTGATATTCCTGGTTCACATTTTTGGGTCATTCTTGTAATGAATTGGCAGAATTTACATCCATTAATACAAGATGTTCTCTATGAATGGTATTATGCAATTACACGTATGCAAAATAACCATGTAGAAGAACTAGATCCACAATCAACAGAAGGATTATTGAAAAGATTAGAAGTTTTAGATGATAAATTAAGGTCATTTGATTTAGAGAGAACAAACTTAGAACAGGAATTATCAGTTAGGGATAGGGATTTTCGAACATTAAGGAAAAAATCTGGCAAAAAAGAAAAAGAAAACATAGAAATTCAACAGATGCTTGGCCAAAGTTTTCAAGAAAAGATTATGCAGAAGCAAGACGAGCTTGATGAGAAAGAAGAAACTATTAGTGAATTGGAAGGAAAACTAAAGCAATTGGAAGGAAACCAAGTTTCTACAAATGTGACTTCTACAAATGATAGTAATCAATTGGCTCCCATTGTTATTTCTGAAAACTTGAATCAAGACGAAGTGATTAAGGAAATGAAGTATCATATAGATGAAAGAACTCGTCTTTTGAAAGAAGTTGGTGAAAAATTAAAGGAATTAAATATAACTGTTAATCAACAAAAAAGCACTATAGCTGATTTACAGAAAGAGATTTTGATAAAAGATGAAAAAGTCAAAGAAATAAAAGGACTACTGAATCTCTAATTAATGAATGTAATTGGATATGATAGATTTGGCTAAACTCATTTGGAAACTTGTTATTATAGGCGATCCAGCTGTTGGTAAAACAAGTATAAGAAGAAAATACCTAGGGGAAACTACGATAAAAGAATACATTTACACAATAGGTGCTGATTTTGCAACTAAAAGGATAAAACTTTCAAATAACCTAACAGTACAATATCAGATTTTTGATCTTGCTGGACAGCCGAAATTTGACAAAGTTCGTGCATCATTTTATAATGGTGCACAAGCAGCTGTTTTGGTTTATGATATCACAAATAACACTACTCTTAAGAACATGCAAAAATGGGTGAGTGAAGCAAAAAGGAACAATGAAGATGGTTCCTTGGAAACATTCGTTGTGGTCGGCAATAAAATCGATCTTCAAGATAATAAGAGATCAGATGATGTTTTACTTAAGAAATTCCTTGCAGATCTTTCAAAGGAAATGGGTCATGATATTCTACATATTTATACAAGTGCTTTAACAGGTGAAAATATTGATTTACTTTTCAAAAAGATAACTGAGAAGTTATTAATTTCTGCGAGCAAAAAATCACCAAAAATTCAGAAATTGGTTAAGCAAGTTGAAAGTAAATTAACAGTTAAGGAACAACCAAAACCAGTAATAAAACCAAAAGTAACTGTCATTGAATCAGGTAAAACAAAAGTTAGTCCAAGCTTGTTAGAAAGGAGATTAGATATTATTGAATTAGAAATAAATCATCTAAAATCCGAGGTGAAAGAACTAAAAATAGACATAGACCATTTAACACAATTAGTTCTAAAATATCTACATGAAAACAAGAGAATCCTCGAAGAATTAAATCTAACAAAAGATGATATTAACTATTAATCAAATCATTAAATTAGAAAAAAAATAGGATATCTCAGTTTTAAACTGAGATTTTTTTAACCAACAACTGTAAAACCATCAAATGCTATAGTTGGTGTTTTTACAGCAGGGAGTAGCTTACTATCAGAACCGATTTCTAGGATGCTTTTGAAGCTTTTATACAAGTTTCCAGCTATTGTAATAGAATCCAGGGGATGAACAATTTCACCTTTTTCAATCAGGTAAGCAGAATTAGCCACAACTGAAAAATCACCAGATATCAAGTTTGAATGACCCATACCCATTACATTATCCATAACATAGATTCCTTTGTCTATTCCAGCAATTATATCATCGAATTTCTTGTTACCTGGTTGAATTACTATTGTTGTTTGTGAAATCCCGGGAGTTGATTCGTAGTCTTGACCTCGATTTGCATTACCAGTACTTTCTGCCTTTCCTAGTCGACCATAATAACTATCATACAGAAAAGATCGTAGTACGCCCTTTTCGATTACAGAGGTAGTTCTTCTTGGAACTCCTTCATAATCAATACAATTAGTGTTAAGTCCTTCGGGAAGTTGTCCATCGTCAGTTATTGTTAATCCATCTATGCCTACTTTATCACCAAGTTTATCCATGAAGTAACTGTTCTTTTCTACAACTTGTCGACCATTAATTGAATTAGCAAAAGACATTTGCCAATAGCCTGACATAACATTTTGGTTCCAAACGGTAGGTAATGGTCCTGTGAAACTCAAAGGTTTTGAATCTAGTAGTTTAACAGCTTTTTCTGCGCAGTCCTTACCAAGATTCAGCTCATCTGGCATTGTTCTAGTTACTGAAAACTCAAAAGAGCTTTTTCGTTTTTGCTCTTGAGCAGCAGTTACAAATGTAACATAAACTAAGTATGTGTAGAGACTGGCACCAGACATTCCTTCAGAATTGACAATCGCGTATCCGCCATAGGAAGCTTGTGTTTGACCAGAAGCAGAGATAATTTTCTCATCAAAATTCTTTGCATCCAAGAATAGCTTATTTGTTTCAGAAACAATCTCCTCAGTAGTTAGAGCAACAATTTTGTCATCAAGAATACCATCTTTAGCAATAGGACTCTTACCAACAAAACTCTCGAAATCAACATTTTCTTCTTTAACAGATTTAACAACTGATAAAGCTTCAGAGACAGCATGTTTGACAGCTTCTTTTGTCAAACCACTCATAGCTGCAAAACCGAGTTTTTTGCCTATAGCGACACGAACTCCAACACCATCATTTGAACCATCTTTAGCATCAACCATACCTTGTTGATTTTGTATATCTGAGGAATGCTGACTACTAACAAAGATTTCTGCTTGTTCAGCACCCTGGTTTTTAGCATACTTCAAACCAGTATCTGCTAATGATAAAAGATTATCTTTCAAAGTATCAAATTTCATTTTATTCTCCTCCAAATGTTGCCTCAGAGAGAAGTAGTTTTGGTGCACCAAGACCAACAGGTAGAGGAAATTGTCCACCTTTGCCACATCCGCCAAAATACCCACTTGATATTTCTAAGTCTTTTGTTGCATTTTCTACACTCTTTAAGAAAGACAGAAGGTCACCTTTTATGGTTACATCTTTTATTGGATATTTAATTTCACCATTTTCTATCCAGTACCCTCTAACAGCTTTGAACAAGAAAGTTCCTTCACTTGGATCTACTTGCCCACCTGAAGTCTGTATTGCATATATTCCTTCTTTTAGCTGTTCAATAGCTTCTTCTTCGGTTAAATCGCCCGGACCAAAGTAAGTGTTTTTCATTCTTGGAATTGGATTAAACCGATAGTTGATTGCACGAGCATTACCTGTTGGTTTTTGTTTAAACATTTTTGATGAAGCACGGTTATGTAGGTAACCAGTTAAAATTCCCTTCTTAACTAATTGTGTTTTTGTTGTTTTAGTACCTTCATCGTCATAGGGGAGCCAAAAACCATTGTGTTTTTTACTTGGAGTTCCTACATCATAAATATTAACCAGTTCTGTTCCTATTTGCTCTTTAAGTCGTCCTTTCAAAGCTGAACTATTTGTGATTATAAAATCAGCCTCTGTGCAATGCCCAAAGGATTCATGAGCAAGTACTCCTCCTAGCTGATTATCTATTAATGCTCTGAAGTTTCCAGCAGGAGAAGCCTTTGCCTCTCTTTGTTCATCTGCTCGTTCATGAGCCTTTTCTCCCAAATATTCAGGAGTTGAATCCTTTTTCTCAAATAGTTCTAAACCTTTGGAACCACCTTTGCTATTAACTCCTCTTACAAGTGTATCTCCTGTTCCAGTTGCAGTTACACTTATTCGTAAATCTACAACCAATGGTTCCCAAGATATTTCATCACCATCTGTGTTCATGAAATATTTGTTACCGTAAAATTCACCATAGAGAGCTCTTGTAGATTTTATCCAATCTACATCTTTTAATGAAGCTTGTTCTACTCGATCTAGTATATCTAACTTATAATCCAATTCAAAATCCTTTGGATGTTTGTTTACAGTTAATTTTAGATCGTGAACCTTGGTCGTTTTTTCTCTTCGATTAAAATCGAGTTTTATGCTAGCAATATCTGCAGAGGCTTTTGCAATACCAAACGCATTTTCGACACAAGCCTTTACAGCATTACGATTTAAATTTGCAGTATATGAATAGCCTGGAACACCCTTGAAATAAGCAACAATACCTATTCCTCTTCGACGGTTTAGATTTGTTTCTTTGATTTTTTGGTTTTCCTTAACTAATGTTCGCAATTGTAAATCGTCTAATCTAGCTTCGATATAATCGGCGCCTAATTTTTCACCAACATCAAGTCCATATCGAAGTATATCAAACAAATTTCTCACCATTTTTCTAGTGAATTGTATTTGATAATTAATGGTCAGATTATTAGTTTGAGATGGTAACCAATGACCATTAGTAATCATTTCTTTGAATCAGTCATCTATTTTTGACTCAATTCCTTTTTATTAAAATTAATTTGAACGTTATAATTATTATTATTACTATGGAAGAAAAAATGAGCATTATTTTTTTTAAAAATTATTTATTGAAAACCTTTCTTATGGCATATGCTGCTCTTTCACCCATATCAGGAGTAAGTTGAGTAATTTCCTTAATAGCATCAAATTCTATGTCAAGGATCATTTTTACAATTTCAATATTGCTAATCAAAATGACTTCGTATTCTTTCTTTGTTGATATAATTACCCAACAATCAGTTCCCATTAACCTTAATCGTTCATCAGCTGCTTCTGGATTGTTCACACATCGATTGTACGTCATTAAAATTTTATCATCTTTATAGCTAGGACCATTAATTGATGATTCTGTTGTACAAGAATATAATTCCACTGTACTAAATAACATGAGGATATCTTCATTAGTCATTTTAAGTTTATCATCATCATAAATTGCTAATGGACCCATTACTTCATGCCAGTAGTAAAATTGAATATTTAGTTCCAAGGACATTCTCCACAACAAAGTTCTTTTATTAATTTGAAGTGAACACTATTAAATCCTTTTTGAAAACTGCACATTCAATTATTGTCGATAGGATTGTATACAAGAGAAAAATTTCATTGACAAAAAGTTGTTGAGGAAAAATTGATTGGTTTAGTTAGTCGTTACTGAAATTGTTTCAGCTTTCTCAATTATTCTTTCATCTGTATACAGAAATTCTTTTTCAAAGCTTCCAATAATTATTAACATACAACTTTTACATTCAAATAAACCCTTGGATTTCATAGTGCAGAAAGTTACTTTTGAGCGTTTTTTACACCAATGATAAAGGCAATCGTTACAATAATCCTTTTTTTGATCATTTGTTTTGTATAGTGATTTATTTATTTGGTAATTCTTTGGTTGTGTTTTAGATACCATTTTAATGCTTCCAAAAAGTCAATATACAAAAACATCTAATCGATTTACTTTAATTCTGTATTATAGAATTAATAATCAGTTTGTAAGGAGTAAACTGAAAGTAATCTATCAGTAATTATTCTATAGAACTGTTTTCTTTAGGAAGTGCATAGTAAAGGAATAATATTCTGTTTCTCATTGATGGATGATCTTTGCCAAAAACGGTTCTTCTTTGATATAAATCATGTTCAAATAATTCTTTGTTAGGATTGGTGATGATATCTTTTATTAACTGGTCAATTTCCTCTTCACGCAGGTACAAGTCCTTATCTTTATCAGCTATTAACCAATCAATGGTAAGTTTAGATAATTCAGATTGCATTTTTCGATTATTAACAAATCCCTTACCAATTTGCTCTTCTCTTAATTTTAGCAACTTCTCTCCTGCTTTAGTTGTTAGCTCTTCAATTTGTTCATCACTAAATGGTAAGAATAAATCCTCTTTCATATTTCTCAGACGCTGTCTAACATAGATTAGTACTGCTCTTTCTCTTGAAATATCCTTAGATAATTCATGTGCTGGTAAATCTTTTATTCCTTGTAAGAACTCTCGACTAACGTCCTTCTTATTTTCTC
>JAUVZH010000071.1 GCA_030602675.1 Candidatus Heimdallarchaeota archaeon
ATTGGTTATATTAAGCAAATCCCTGGTAAAGTTCCCAGATACATTGCGATGGAACCATTTCTAAAAGACTATGCTCAAGTAACCTCAGAAGTGAAACTTGGGTTAATTAAGATTAAAGATAATTTCATATCACGAGCTGGACAATTCGATATAAAAATTAAGACCATTGTTCCTGGATTAGCTGATTTTTGTGAAAATGAAAAGAACAAAAAATTGAATGATTCAGCTGTTAGAATTGATCGTTTGGAAGAAAGCATTAAACAAGTTGTTGAAAACAACTATCAACAGCTAAAATATCTTGGAAGTAGTTTGTCAACTTGGACTACAGAAAGTATCATTCAAACTCTTCCGGCTTTAGAAGAGGATTTAGAAAAAAGTAAAGATGGTTTTGTTTCTGCTATTTCAAAATATGCTGATTCCCTTGTTATTGATTCTCGAGATATTAGAGATAAATTAGAAAAGTCTACCATTCACCACAAAATCTTAGTTGCTGAAAGGTTAGAGAAACTAAAAGGTGATATTGATCAAGGATTAACTGAATTACGAGACAATATTGTCAAGAAGAATTTTGCTACTTCTACAAGTTATAGTGCTAATTTAGATGAAAAGGATATTCAAGCACGAGAAAGTGCTGCTGAAGTTATAAGTAGTTTAATTAGAAATGTCATTGTTCTCGCTCGCGAAAAACCAGGAGATATTAGCAGCGATACTGCTCAAATGATTAACAACTCCTTGGGACCACTTTTCAGGAACTTTGACTTCCTGCAAAATGAAGTTAAAACTACCCTTGAAACTCTATTAGAGGATAATTCTGAGGAAGCTTCTGTGCTCGTTCGTCATGTTAATAGCTTGGTAGATGGCTCAATTCCAGAAGTTCTAGAAATAGTAACTAACCATCTTGAGGAAAGTCGTGACGAATCTGCTAGATTTATTGATCAAAAGATAACTGATCCCTTTAAAGAATTAGAGAAGATGAAGGGAGATATTTCTCAAGATATTCTTTTGTTTAAAGATAATATCAAACGAGAAGCAATAAGGCAGGATGAAATCGCTAAAGCATCAATTATTGATCGATTAACAAAAGCAGAAGAACGTATTGAACTAACTAAAATTGAAGTAAAAGATGCTCTTTCATTATCGAGAATTGAAGTTGAAGATCTAGTTCAAACTTTAATTAAGAACATTATAAATGAGAATTCAGCAAAAATTGAGCAAACTGAACAGATTATGACTGAAGCAGGAACGGTTTTAGAGAACACATTAGGTAATACTATTTACTTACTTGATAATTCAGGAAAAACATTCGACGGCATTCTCAATATGTCTGAGAAAGTAATGCCTATCGATGAGCTTGAACTAGAGCTTATTTATGGCAATAATAGCATTGAAAGATCGATTAGAGATATGCTTTTACGAGCTAAAGAAGAATTCATTGTTATTACACCTTATGTCATCACTGAATACTTGTATGAAATAGAAAAACAACCTCAGATAACTAACTACCAAATAATTTCTAATATAAGAGAAGAAGATGTTAGTCTTCTAACCTCACTTGTTAAGAGAGGTAATGTTAGTACTTTGAATTACAAGGGAATGGACTTTTGGATTGCTATCAGAGATAATGAAGAAATTATTTACGCACCAAAAATTAGTGATGAAAAGAACATTGCATTCTATACAACAAATCCAAAATTCTACAAGATCTTCTTTGATTTGACAAACCAGAATATCTTTTCTAAGATGAAAGCTCAGGAATTTCAATCCTAAGCTCCTTCTTTTCTTTCATTGTGTTATATAGATAACAAAATACCTTAAATATTAGTAATAGACTTCTCATAAGTGAGTAATATTTATTGATATTGAATAATTTTTAATTGGAGGACACTAAATGCCAAAAAGGAACGAAAAGAGCGCTGAAATATCAGGTATGATGGCAGAATTATATGAGCTAAGTATTCCTGGACAGTTGATTGGTAAAGAGGTAATTGATGCATCTGCAAGAAAGATTGGTGTTATCCGCAATGTTAAACTAACCTTTCCCCCTGCTAAAATAAACGTAATTATTAAGGGACTTGATATCGAATTCCAATTACCAATGGATTCTATCTCTACTGTTGGTGGAGTGGTTCAATTAAAAGAAACTGTTAAACAAGCAGAAGAGTTAGAAATTCGTGATGTTGCACGACTACGAGAAGAAATTGCTAATGAAATTGCTGCTTATCTAAGGTAATATTCTTTGTTGGTTTTATCCTTCGTTGCCTTCTTATTTCTTATTTTCCCGTATTGATGTGATTTACCTCCAAAAAAACATCTAAAAAGGGACTTCAACCATTTATAAGTAGCATAGAACAAACTTTGTTCTACATGATGGAAATCTTACCTATCCTTAATTAGGAGGTACAAATTTGTCTGAAAATAACGAGAGAATGCTCCGAGAAGAAATAAGTGCAGCTGTTAATGAAAAGGATTACACCATTGCTGTTGCAAAAGTCGAACAGATGGCTGGTTATTTTGAAGAAATTGGCGATTCTAAAAAAGCAAAAGAAGCTTGGATGGAAGCTGCTAAATTGTTTTTAGAATGGTCTCAAAACCAACGAGATAATAAAACTCATAAAAATTCTGCAAAATCTATGGTTCATGCTGCAGATATTTTTGGCAATTTGGGAGTTGAAACAGAAGCTGCCCAAGCTATTGATCTCGCTGCACAGGATTTAGCATTAGCTGGAGATGAATATATTGTTTGGAAGCAACCAGTTGGAGCGGGAGTATGCTATTCTGCTGCTGCTATATTATATGTGCTAGTATCTCAAGAAGAAAAAGCACGTCAAGTGATAGATCAAGTAAAAACTAGAGTAGATGCTTTAAGACACGATTCTGCTGCAAATGCTATGATGGACTTACCTTTGCAATTAATGCGTGCAAAGAATCAGCTTGATATTCGTCTTCTAAATAATGTCAAGACAATGATTTACTCAAGTCTCATTCCAGCATTAACTAATAGCGGATTATCTGAATTTACATCTTATATTGAGAGAACTGTATTAGGTGTAGAGAGTTATATCAACGCAACTCAAAAGTATCCAATACTTGATTATGAAGTTAAAATGAAGGGAGAGGTTCAAGTTGATGAGGCTTTTGACATTCAAGTTATGGTAAAGAATTCTGGAGAAGACACAGCACATAAAATTGAACTTGAAATGGTACCAAAGAAAGAAGTAACAATCGTTAGAGAATTTAGCAAACTAAAAGCAACTGAAATTCCACCTGGATCAGCAGTAGCTTTAACATGGCGCTGTATTGTTAAATCAGAACATCTAATCGAAGAAACTCAACAAATCAACCTATCTGCGAGATTGAGTTTCTCTGACTCTAAAGGTTTACAGCAAACACTAACTGTTAGCCCTATTGCTTTCTCGACTATGAGTACAAAAGAACAAGATCAATTAGGTATGGAATTGAAGGTTGTAAAAGATAACATACAGAAATACAAAGAGAATTTATTACCAGTTGCAGAAAAAGCTGGTGAAAAAGTCGTTTCAAAGATTTTTGATATAATTGCTCAATTGATTGATCAAGCTGAAGGTTTTGTTGAAGCCGGTGCAGTTCAAGATGCAAAATCTTGGAACAAACTTCTACAACTAATCTTAGAACTCATAAATGATATACCAAATCAAATTAAAATTGATAAAAAATAATTTTTCTTGTAGAAAGGTAACGATAATACCTTTTCTTTCTTTTATTTTTATTCAGGAATCAGAGATGCAAGTTTTGTGCTCCAAGGATATCTTTCTAATATAGTGGAAATTACAGATTGTACTTTCCTCGCTTCATAGGTTTTATCATAGTAAAGAAAGATACCATGTCCTCCTCTAATTCTCTTTAATTGCTGATAAACAGTTTTAGTTGTTCGAACACAATCATAAATAATCAATTTATCAGCTTCTGGAAGATCAATGTCTCTTTCACCAACAGGTGACATAATTATTGTGGCTTGTCCATTATAATTTCGAAAACTTTGTAAAACTGCATTTTTATCGAAGATTTGTCCTGTTATCAGAAAGGGTTTTATTTTTGCTCGAGTTAAAAATGAACTAATTGTTTTTGCTGTTCTAATGTATGAGCATAGAATAACTGTTTTGTTGGTGTTTTTAGCAATTTCAACAGCTTTCAGAATTTTTTGTGGTGTAACAGGTAATTTGCTTTCGTCAATATTTGGATATTTGTAAAAGAATTTCTTTAATTGCTGAGGAATCATTGAAAACAAATACTTTCTCAATAAGGTTAGAGATTGTGCTTTACCACGAAGAGATTCAGTAACAGGAGCTTGAAGCAATGCTTGAGGACCTATAACGTCTACTTGTTTTAAGTAATCAGGATCTTCTTCTTGTAATTCTTCACGGATATCATTGTAAGCTTCCTTTAACAGACCACCAATAATTTCTGATATTTCAATAATGGAAGGATCAGAAACAGGTATTGCTTCAATTGTTGTTTCTTTTGTGAATTTAGCAACATCAGTTCCTGCGAGACAATCCATATAGATCAGTTCAACATCTGGTATAAATTCAACCAAGGTGTCTAATTCCTTGCGTAATTCGATTTGATCTTGATCAAGGACATAATGAGAATCACGTAAAGTTCCAGACATTCCAATAAATAATGATGAGCTAAGTTTGTCAATCAATTCAGGCCAAGGGTATACCATAACTCTTCTAGAACCCATTCGACGAATTAATTTGTCTACTTCATTAATTATAACAATATCAAATGATTCAGCTAATGTTCTGGGACCTTTATTCAGTATATTTGATAGTTTTTGAGGAGTACAAAGAATAACTCGAGAATCTTGAAGCAACTTTAAAGCAAAAGAATTGCTTATTCCAGGACCTATCCAATTGAATCCCTCAACACCACCATATTCATTTTGCAAGAAATCTTTTGTTTCTACTAGAGATGAGGAAGATAAAACAATAAAAATTATTTTTTTATCAGGAAAAAGAGTAGTCAATAGCTCATAAGTAATTACCCTTTTACCCATACCACAATCAAGTTCAAGTATAACACTTTTATCTTTACTAGTATGCAATTTAATTAAATCGAGTATGAGTTTTTGGTAACCACGAGGTTTAATTTTCCTATCTACTTTCTGCATCAATTTCTTCCTCAATATTATAGTGACATTTTTCTTTAATAAAATATAAAGGGGCTAAAAAGGCGCCCCTCAATATGGTAGCAAAGTTTGTGCTGGGTGCACAAGATTGAAGAACGATGATTTATTTTTTTTATCTCTTGCCGAGGAGATGATATTGCCGAGGTTTCAACCCAAAAGTAAATTCGTCCTTCATCTAGATAGATTAGTTGTCTATCAATTATAAAAAGAAAAGCAGAAGAGTTCACCGAAAGTATTGTGGCTATTTTTCAATAAAAAAAAGAAAAGCTAATTTGTTGTTTTTTCATTGATTACTTATAATTACGTTTTCAATGTCAAAATGTCTTTTAGCTAAAAGTCTAGCACGTTCAATGTTACGTCCATCCTTACCAATAGCTAAACCTCTTTGCCCTTGCTTAATTGTTACAAAAGCGAGGTTTGGTTTATCTTTTCTTCTAACAACTACAACTTTCTCAACACAAGCAGGTACAAGTGCATTTTTTATGAATCGTTCAGGGTCATCATCATCTTCTACAATTTCAATATCCTTTGCTAACATTGATTTTAGTTTCTTAATGTTTAATCCACTTCGTCCTATAGCTGTGCCTACAGCACCGCGTTTTACAACAAAAATAACCCTATCAAGTTTCTTGTCTATAATGCAATCCTTAGCACTTATCTTTGTAACATTAGTGAAGACATTCATGGTTTTCATTTCATCGATGGATATTTTGATTCCTGTTGACAGTTTTTACACGACCTGCATAATTAACTTTAGAGTTGGTTATTTCTTCTTCAGCATTCTTAGAATTTTGCTATCACCAGGTTCATATACTGAAATGGCTGAAACAACATGTCCCCTACCACATAAAGCACCTAATTCATACCCATTTCCTTGGTAAATAACTATAGGAATATTAGCCAATTTAGAATAGTACTCTATTTGGTCTCTTTTCTCTTTTGGACAATTAGCAGCTAAAATTACTAGTTGTGCTTGCCCTAATTTGGTAGCTTTTACAGTTCGATTAATTCCATAATCCTTTTTGCCAGTTCTAGCAATAATTTGTACTTCTCTATTTATATCGTATGACATATTACTTTTCTCCAACTTTTGTTTTCTCAAAGTAATGTTTTTATTTTACTCCCAAGAAAAAGAGAATTTAAATCATTCTCTTATGTTGAAAAGTAGATTCTTCTCTCTTAACTTTTCTTACTTGAGGTTTTTGTTTTACTTGTCATAGGGTTCATCATTAGATCTATTGAACCAGTTCCCATTGGAATCATCTGACCGACAATGACATTCTCAGTTATACCTTTAAGATTATCAGCTTCACCTTGAAGACAAGCTTCCAAAAGATGTTTTACTGTAATTTCAAAAGAAGCTCTAGCTAATACACTAACCTTCTCACCACTGATACCATGTCTTCCTATTTGTCTTACATCACCAGTAGTAGTCATTATATCTGCAACGAGAGTTATATGACGAATATCTACATCCAATCCTTGAGCTTTCAAAACTTCCATAGATTCTTTGATTATAGCATTTCTTGCAGCTTCGATGCCTAGTGTTTCGGCAATTTCATATGTATGATTGGTATAAATCCTTGTCTGATCTACGCCAGGGATTCTAAGTGTCTTAACGAAATCTGTGCCCTCTGTATAGATAACAAACTCACCTTTTTCAGAGTCTTTGCTAATTTGAGTACGCTTGATGTTCAACAAACCTTTGATGGGCATTTGTCGAATTTTAGAAGCGACTTTTTGTAAATCTTTTATTGAATCAATTTTTGGATTAATGTGAATCATGTTTCCTGAAGCTTTTACCTCTACCTTTCTACCTTTTTCAATTGCAACTGCAACCATTTCCATATCTAAGGCTTTATCATGAAGTAAGTCAAGATCAATTTCTATTATTATTTGCATTTCAGAAAGATCAATGTTTATGTTTGAAGCAATGTTCTCTACTCGAGTTAACTCGATTTTTCTAGCAACACCCTTAGCTTTTTTTACATCAGTACGATGATCTTCGTCCAGATAAACTTCGGTCATAGGTGTACTTGGATTTCTTCTAGCATCAACGATTTCGATTAAACGGGGCAACCCTTGTGTAACAGTAAATTCTGCAACACCTGCAAAGTGAAATGTCTTGAGGGTCATTTGTGTACCAGGTTCACCTATTGATTGAGCAGCGACTACACCAACTGCTTCACCAGGTTCAACTAACGCTTTTTCAAAAGTTTCTCTAACGTTATTCAGAATGTCAGTAAGTTGTTTTTTAGTTAGTTCTCGTTCATTCAATTTTACTATGAGCTCTTCTTCTAGAAGTATTGGTAAGAGAGCATCGCTGTTCATTTTCTTAACAGCTTTTTCAATTGCATATTCTGTGACAACTATTTTTTTAGGAGCACTATTTGTAGTTTTTGACATTATCTTTTACCACCCTCAGATTATTCCTCTACTGTTGTTATTAACACTCGGTCAATTATTGCATCAATATTAACCGCTTTTCCATGTTCAGTTTTTGCAGGATCAATTCCATCATCACCATAAATGAATTGGATGATTTCACCAGTTGCTCCTCTAACTGTACCATCATATTCAGCTTTAATATCTAATAAAGCGTGAATTAATCGTCTTTGCATATATCCACTTGTCGAAGTACGAACGGCTGTGTCTACAAGACCTTCACGACCACCGCAAGCATGCATAAAGAACTCAACTGGAGTTAAACCTCTTCTAAAGCTATTTCTCACGAAACCTCTTGATGGAGCATCAAGAGCTCCAGGTTTAAAGTGTGGTAGTGTTCTTCCTCTAAAACCTCTTTTAATTCGTTCACCACGGACAGATTGTTGACCTAAACAAGCAGCCATTTGACCGAGGTTCAACATGCTTCCTCTAGCACCAGTTTTCGCCATAATTACTGCTTCGTTTTCCATTCCTAAGTACTCACCAGCAACATCACTTGCTGTTGATCTTGATTTTGAAAGAATTTCCATGATTTTCATTTCAAGAGTTTCTTCTTGAGATCTACCAGGTAGTCTTTCAAGGATTCCTTCTCTGTAAGCTTCAATTGTATCTTTGGTATCTTTTTCAGCTTCATCCAATATCTCATCAATTCTTGCTTTAGCTTCCTTTGGAATATCAATATTCCAAAAGCCCATTGTAAAGCCCTTATAGGAAAGTACTCGAATGAAAAGCTTTGTAATAGCATCTAAGAATTCTCTTGCTTTTTCAGTTCCTTGATCAACCAAAATTCTACCTAAAAGACTTCCTTCTTGTTGAGAACCTATAGCTTTCTTATCAATTACACCAGTTTTTAATATACCATTTCTTACAGTAACATAAGAATCATATTTGCAATTCTCTTTTAGACATTCAGTACATTTATGACAAATCTTAGCAGTATTTGTATAGTGTGTTCCTTTGGGGATAAAGAGACTGAAAATCTGTTTACCACTGAAAAGTTCAATTGGTTCTTTAATTTCTGGTTCTGGTAGGTCTTTATTAAATCCTGAAGAAATAATGAATTGCATTGCTTCTTTTCTTGTAAAGTATGAACCTTTTCTTGTCAGTAAGTAAGATGCAGAAATATAATCCCAATTTGCACCGATGAGTGGACCACCGTACCTTGGTGAGGAAATTTGTTCTTCAGCAAGCATGAGTGTTCTTGCTTCTGCTTGAGCTTCCTCGCTTTGAGGAACATGAAGATTCATTTCATCTCCATCGAAATCTGCGTTATATGGTGGGCAAACACATAGGTTTAATCGGAATGTTCTGAAAGGCATAACTTTGACTTTATGAGCCATAATAGACATTCTATGTAATGATGGTTGTCTGTTAAATAAGACAATATCACCGTCTTTCAAATGCCTTTCAACTATGAATCCAGGTTCAAGTGAATCTGCTACATTTCGTTTCTCTTTGACAAAACGTAAATCGATCCGCAATCCTTCTTGTCTAATAATGTAATTAGCCCCAGGATGATTCGCAGGACCTCTCATAACAAGCTCTTTCAATTCCTCAATATTCCACTCAGTTACTCTTTCAGGGATTGTTAATTGCATTGAAATTTCCTCTGGAACACCAACCTCATTTATACTTAAATTGGGGTCTGGAGAAATAACAGTACGAGAG
>JAUVZH010000146.1 GCA_030602675.1 Candidatus Heimdallarchaeota archaeon
ATGAAGCAATGGAATTATACAAGAAAACAATTGATCTTGCGAGTATTTTTCCACGGCTAACTACCATTGGTTATTGCAATGTTGGTATTTCAACGGTTTATTTTTTCCGAGGAGAATTAGAAAAAGCATTAGAACATGCTAAAGAAGCATTAAGAATTTTTGAAGACATCGAAAATAAATATGGTTTGGGTTGGGCTCATTTTAGTTTAATGAAAATATACCACGAGAAAAATGACTATGAAAATGCTCTTTTACATGCGCAAATTTGTTTAGATCTTCGAATGGCAATGGGAAATAAGCAGGATATTGCACAAACACTACGTTTTCTAATTACATTTTTATTAGAAAAAGATAGCTATGATGAAACAGATTCATATATGAAGCATCTTGAAGAAGTGGCATCAACAACTGATAATAGGATTGTAAGACAAAATTGTCAACTTTCTGAAGCATTAATACTTAAATCAAAAGGTAGACCAAAATATTGGACACAAGCTATTGATATCTTAGAAAAAATAGTTAGTGAACCTATTGCAACTTACAATACTACTCTTGTTGCATTGATTAATTTATGTGAATTATTACTAAATGAATTCAGCATTTCTGGAGATGAGGAGGCATTAGACGATTTGCAGACACACACCAGCAGATTACTCGATATTGCTCAAAAGCAGAACTCCTATACTTTAAGAGTTGAGGCTTATCATATTCGTATCATTACGTTATGGCTACAAGCACAACATACAAAGCTAGATATCAACATACAAAATGCACGTAGGTTGTTACAAGAAGCATGTGATCTAGCTGATTCACATGGGTTGATTAAATTATCATCAAAAATCACTACTCAAAATGACAAGATGCTTGACCAGTTAGAAAATTGGGATGAATTCATAAGAAAATATTATGAGTTTATCAAATCAAGTTAATAATACAATTTTAGCGATTTTTTATTTAGTCGCAAATAAAGAGACCAGTTTACAAAAGAATTAGACTAAACCATTAGTAGAAAAAAATAATAGTTCTAAAAAATGTACAATAAATAACTTTAACACAAATATTTCCCAGAGGAAGCTTGTTGGCAAATCAATTAGTAAATGAACTTTCAAAAATCGAGAAAGATATCAGTTGGCATAATTTCAAAATTGCTCAAGATAAATTAAAAAAATTAAGTGAAAGAAAAAATCTGCCAAAAGAAATTAGAATAAAAATTATGCTTTTAAATAGTAGAAATCTAGAGGAGTTTCTTCCTGAGAAACGATTGGAGTTAGCGGAAGAAGCATTTGCACAAAGCAAGGAATTAGATAATCAAGGATTACTTCTGGAATCTTTAATAGAAGTAGCTCGTTGTAAACAACAATTAGCTTTGTTTAAAGAAAGTTTAGCAGCAATAGAAAAGGAGTGGAAATTCTAGAAACAATAGAACAAAGGGAAAACAAGGAACTGACTAAAAAGAGAATTTTGTTGTTATATTACAAAGGAATTAATCTAGATAAACTTGCAGAATTAGACTTAGCATTTGAAGTCCTAACAAAGGGTAAAAACCTTGCAGAGAAAATAAATGAAAAGAAATTATTAATGGACATCTATTTCAGGACAGCTGTTCTTCGTGGCCATGCAGAGGATTATGAACATGGAATAGAATTAGGATATAAAGCGAAAGACATTGCAATTGAAATTGAACATAAAGTATGGGAAGCGGAATGTATTCTTCTAATAGGAGCATATTATCAATGGACAGGCAAATATAGTAAATCCTTGGAATATTTCGAAGATGCAATTAAAATTCGTAAAATGCTCAATAAGAACTATGATGACCTTAAATTCAGAATTGGATTAACCAATCTTTTTATGGGTAAATTGGATAAAGCAATTGAAATGTTCCATGAAGCATCGAAAACTAAAAGAAATATGCATTGGGTAAATTCACTTGTTGCATGGAAAAAAGGGGAGTTTGATGAGGCAATTGTGTTCTTGATGAAAGCTATAGATTTATCTAAATCTGTTAGTGACAAATATCACACAAATTTCTACTACATTTTCTTAGCAGCAATATATTTTGACCAAGGCAATGTTGAATTAGCATTAGATATAATTCTCAATGCACTTGAAAACCTGCCTTTAAGTTCTCAGAATTATTCCATAGGTTTAGCTCAACAGCTTTTAGGGAAAATATACCACGTCAAAGGTGATTTCAACTTAGCATTAGATCATGCACAAAAAAGCTTGAGAGTTCAAACAAAAATGGAGGTAACTCATCATCTAATAGAAACATTACAACTTTTAATTACTATAGCAGTTGATAAGGGAGACATTAATTTAGCCAATAATTATTTAGAGAAACTAGGTAAAATTACCAAGGAAAATGAGAGTCGGTATTTCGAACAAACTTTAATAGTAGGAGAAGCTCTGATTCTAAAAGCTAGTTCTAGACCTAAAAAATGGATTAAGGCAATTGAACTTTTAGAAAAGGTGGTTATTGACGATATACTTAATCATTCCTTAACAGTATTTGCTATGATTAATTTATGCGAGTTACTAATTAATGAATTCAGTATCTCCGGAGATACAGAAGTTTTACTCGAACTAGAGAGGTATACAGAGACATTGACCAATATCGCAAAAAAGCAAAATTCTTTCAATCTTAAAATAGAAGCAAATAACATTCGACTCTTACACTTTGGCTGAAAGCACAGTTCTCCATTGTTGATATTGATATTCAAAAAGCAAAAGAACTTCTAGTGAAAGCCCGAGATATGGCTGATGAAGAAGGATTGTTTAGACTATCAGAAAAAATAACACAACAACATGGAGCAATGATTGCACGTATAGATCACTGGGATGAGTTTATCAAGAAATACTATGAATTCCTTAAGAACTAAATTATCAATTCTTCAATGTCTACTTTTCGTTTCTTTAAAGATAGATCAGCTACCAGAAACTTGGTTTCATCATATAATTCTACTTCTTTTAAATCTAAGCTTCTTGCGGCAGCAATCCGACCAATTGCATCTGCTTTCATGATACCTGAACCCGAAGTTCCACTCACCCATTGAATGTTAGACACTTTTTCAACAACTGGATTTTTATCAGGCCAATAATACGCATAGTACCCAGCCCATTTTGAAAAGAGACTATAATCTTCTAGCTGTGGAAAATAATGATTCAAAACTGGTTCAATAACATTTTTGAAGTAACCTTCCTCTGCATCAGGTGGATAAACATTCATTTGATATGGATTTCCAAGCTCGTTCGCACACCCAACCATTATCAAGCTGTTTTGAAGAACTGGTTTTATATACACTCCACCTGAAGGGAGAACAAGAATTGGAATCCTCTTCTTAATATCAAAAGCAATTTGATCTGGTTTAATCCTTAATGTAAACATCTGACGTTTTTGAGGATAAATTTGGGAAGCTATTCCATATGGAACCAATAGAGAGTTTGTCCATGCTCCAGTAGCGAAAATATAATTTTCTGAAGCATAATTTACTCCATTTTGATCAGTTATAGATTCTATGTTTACATCGGACCAGGGAGGATAAAATCGATTCTTTTGTGTTAAATTGATATTTTTTATTTCCACATGAACTTGTATTTCTCCACCTAGTTTTTGAAATTGTGTTGCATAGTATCTTGCCAATTTAATTGCAGATAATGAACCACATCTGTGACCGTAAAGAATGCATTCAACTTCACTAAACTCCTTGGATTTTGAAGTATTTACCTTAAGGTTTTCAGGGATTTCTTTAACAGATAGAATTTCAAATCGATCTCTATTTTCATCAAGCTTGTTTAATCCACTTTTTGATCTTTGATAATCCTCTCGAGATAACATCCAAAAATAACCAAGCTCTTTCAAACCAATTTTATCTGCGATACTTTCATAATAACTAATTGAGCTATTAGCCAAAACCTGACTAGTCCTAGAAGAAAAGAGATTCCTGTACAAGGCAGCACTTTTAGAGGTGTTTCCTACAGCAACTTTATCATTTTTCTCAACAACTAATATTTTCTTTTTTGGAGATAAGCGTTTCAAGTGGTATGCCGTACTTGCTCCAATAACTCCCGCTCCAATTATTATTGTATCATACTTCATGAAGTATCGCCTAATGAACTATGAATTGTACTTAAAATAATATTTCTAGTTAAAATATGAAATAAAAAGAAATAAGGAGAAGGAATAAATTCCTTCAAAAATTTATATTAAGAAATCAGTTGGTAAAATTCTATCTTTGTGTTTGGCTTCTGTGTAATCTGGGAAGATTATTGGAGATGGTGGGTTCTTAACTTTGTGTTCATCACAGAGAGCATTGTATTGACCAACATGAGCGAGTGTTAGTTTACCGAGTGTAACTTTTCCTACTTTCTTAGCTGCAGAAATACCAGCAGCTCTACCAAAAACACTGATTCCTAATAAACTGTTGCCCATCAATCTGTTACTTCCATGAGCTCCACCATGGACTTCACCAGCAGCATAAAGGTTCTTTATTTTAGTTTCAGCGTTTTCATTAATAGCTAATCCACCGTTTTGGTAATGTAGTGTTGGATAAATCAGAATTGGATCTTGAATCATATCAACTCCAAATCTTCCAAATTGTTTAACCATTGCAGCGAAGTTCTTTTCAATGGTTCCTTCTCCATGAATGACTTCAATTAGTGGAGAGTCTAACCACAGACCTGGTTGACCTGTTGGAGTAACAATGCCATTGTTTTTGCCAACACATTCACGTATGAGTAAGCTAGCTTCTACATCTCTTGTTTCTAGTGGGAAACAGAATTGTTCACCATTTTTGTTTACCACTTGAGCACCTTTTCCTCGAACTTTTTCAGTAACTAGTAAACCGACTATTTGTTCTGGAAAAGCAGCACCTGTGGGATGATATTGAACTGATTTCATTAATTTCAAAGGAGCGCCAGCACGATAACCCATTATACATCCGTCAAAAGTAGCTCCATAATGGTTTGTAGTTGGGAATCCTTGAATGTGTAGACGTCCGAAACCACCGGTAGTAAGAATAGTAGCTTTTGCTCTAACTACAATATACTCTTTACTATCAAGATTTAACAAGACAGCACCAGCAACTTGACCATTTTCATCTTTGATAAGTTCAATTGCAGGAGAGAATTCAAGAACTTTGATGTTATTGTTAAAAACTTCATCGCGCAATGTTTTCATTATTTCAGCGCCAGTAAAGTCTTTTGCGAAGTGCATTCTCTTCCGGGAGGTTCCACCTCCATGAATTGCATCCATTGTTCCATCATCGAATTTGTCAAACATCATTCCTAGTTCTTCATACCACTTTAATACTAGTGGAGCGTCTCTAACAAGTCTCTTGACTAATGGAGGGTCATTTTCATAGTGTCCTCCTCCATAGGCATCCAAATAATGGATAGCTGGACTATCTACTGATCTAACTGCTGCTTGGATACCGCCTTGAGCCATGGTTGTGTTTGAATCTCCCATTCTTAGTTTAGTAACAATTAAGATATTTTCGGGTTTCACACCACTTTTCAGTGCCCATAAAGCAGCATTTGCACCAGCACCGCCACCACCGACAATCAAGATATCAGTATCAAAATCGATTTTCTTCAGATCAATTGCTTTTGGATTAAGAACAGATTTCGTTTCCACGATTTTAGCTACTTCAAGAGGAACAACTTCACCTTTGGATACACCAAAACGAAGTTTAGTTTTTTGTTCTTTTATAAAATCAGGATGGAAATTATTCAAAACATCTGTGATTTCATCAGGTGAACACTGGTCAATGGTTTCTTTTGCTCGTTTATCTCGAGTTTTCTCTACTTTGTTTATTGATTCACGCATATAATCTGGATAAGGATCTACTGTCATTTTCTTGCACCTCAATTCCTCTTAGTCTTTCTCTCGCACTCTAGCATTGTAGAGTTTGGTAATTTGCTTTTTCTCAGCTTTTATCATTTTATCGATTTCAGCATCATATATGCCTTTTTCAACTTCCTTCACTCGTTTGTCCAGTTGCTTGTATTTTGGAGCAATGTATCTTCCATATAATCTTCGAGCAAGAATGCCAACATTGAATTGAGAGATTTCTGCTGGGCATCTGGTTGCACATAAACCACACATTATACAATCAAAGCTTAGAAGAGCTGCTTGTGTGATGTCACCTCGCAAAGCTGCCTGGACATAATCCATAACTTCGATATCCATTGGGCAAGCTTTTGTGCAAGTATTGCAGGATATACATTTAGCAATTTCTGGATAATACTCTAGCATGGTGTTTGGCTCTGCTTTTAAGGCTTCAATATTGTATTGCTTTTTGTTTGCAGGACTAATAGGTATTTGAGCGATCAACATACCATTTTCAACCATTGTTGCACAAGCTAAGCCTGTGTAGAGTTTGTGATCACCTTGTAACCGATAGATTGTACTGCAGGCTCCACAGAAACCTGCACGACAACCAACACCACGATCTAGTCTCCAACCAAGATACTCCAGTGCTTTCATTATCGTAAGATTAGAAGGAACCGCATATTCCGTATTTGCAACAATAATTTTTACTAATTCATGTTTGATTTCAGTTACCATTTCTGCTACCTCATTTTTTAACTTTCACGGGAACTTTCGCAGCAGTTCCCAATAACTTTCGTTTCTTTAAGACGGGAGTAGGATCAACATAATGTTCTTTAAAACCTAAATCCTTTGAATCAGCACCTAAAGCTAGAGCCATTAATTGAGTGAAGTATACTATAGGAAC
>JAUVZH010000100.1 GCA_030602675.1 Candidatus Heimdallarchaeota archaeon
GAGGTAATCATCATGTTTGGTTATATTATATTAAGAAGTATTCCAATCTAATTTTTTTGTACTTATTCAGTGGGAGCTTTTTCATCCTCAACTACGAAATCTGCTTGTTACTCGATTCTTGTTTAAACTGAACCATCATCAAAGATCGTTCATCCTGCAGATGTTTTGAGACTCTTAACAGATTCAAGGAATTGTTCTGCTAATTTTGTACACTTTTCTTGTTCTGCTGTTTGATGATATATAAAACAAAGTAACAAATTTCTAAAAAAGTTCTTTAATAGTCTAAATTAAATTAAATAATTTAGTATTTAGGAAGGATAGTATTGTTGGAAGAAGATGAGAAACCAATTAAAGGACTCTTACGCGAAACAACTCTATTATTACTGAGTACGTTAACAGTCATGGTTGGTATGCCGATTTCTCCTGGATTATCAAAAATTACTGAGCATTTTGATGGTACAATTGCTAATGCAGAATTTCTTACTAAATTCAGTTATACAGTACCTGCTATAACCTTTGCACTTTTCGCGTTTATTATTGGTTTTTTTATTGATAGATGGGGCAGAAAACCTGTTCTTATTAGTTCAATAATTCTTTATATTGTTGCAGGATCCATGGGATTTTACATTGCTAATTTGTATGGTATTATAGTGAGTCGAGCTTTTCTTGGTATTGCTGCTGCAGGTAATATGAACACAATTTTAACTTTGATAGGCGATTATTATCAAGGAGAAAAACGGGATAGAGTATTAGGATTTCAGGTTGCTACCGGAGCAATTGGTTCAGTGGTTTTTGCTTTAGCTGGTGGAGCTTTATTTGGTATTCAATGGAATTACCCCTTCTTGATATACTTATTTCCAGCTATCCTCTTACCTACAACGATTTTTATCCTTCACGAACCTAAAAATCAAGAGATGGGTAATGATACCGTCAATGAAGATAATCAATTAAATAAGAAAACACAAGATTCCGAGAATACTTGCACAGTTGAGGGTTTAAGCACAAAATGGATTATTGCTATCTGTTATTTCTCAATTTTTGCTTTGATGTTTCTCTTTTATCTTGGTGGATCGCAAATTTCATATTATATTGATGATATAGAATTAGAAATATCGAGCTTTAGAGTAGGGATAATTATGGCTGCTGTTATGGTTGCTGCAGCTATAATAGGAGCATTATATAATCAATTTAAGAAAATCTTTAATTTCCATATAATATCAATAATTGGTTTTAGTTTGTTGGGTATAGGATTTGTTATATTATCTTTTGCTAGTAAATTTGCTATTTTTCTAGTTGCAGCGCTAGTAGGAGGATTTGGATTTGGTTTTCTATTACCAAATTTCAGTTTGTATCTTGTTAGCAATACTACAGTTAAAAATCGAGGAAAAGTAGTTAGTGGATATAACACTATGTGGTATATTGGTGAAGCTCTATCGCCTATAGTTTTCCAACCAATTATCTTAGCTACCAGTTATTCTGCTGTTTTCCTAATTGGTGGTATAGGATTTTTTGTCCTTCTAGTGATTCCACTTACCTTGCTGATTTTACACTATACTAAGATAAATCTCACACCAAAACAACCAGATAAGGTTTAGGAAATATTATTACTAATCCTTTTTCTCTTGTTCTTCAACCACAAATTCCGGTTGCTCTTGTCCACTAGCTATAACTGATCCATCATCATAGATAGTCCAGCCAGCTGATGTCTTCAAGCTTTTAACTGATTCAAGGAATTGTTCAACTAGTTTTGTATACTTCTCTTGCTCAGCAGTTTGATGATAAATTATCGTTATATCTTCTTTCAAGTCTGATCGAGTGCTTCTAATACGACCCATAGCTTGTTCACGTGCTTCAATAGATAGAGTTGTTCCGAAATGTATACATCTGTCAGCTTCAGGTAAATCTGTTCCTTTTCTAATCAATCGTTCGCTTGCAAAAAGAACTTTTACTTCTCCGCTTTTGAAGCGCTTTAGCTGCATATTCTGAGATTCGCCACTCATCCTTCCATGAACATATAGATTAGGTATTCCTTCCTTCTCGAGTAATGCGGAAAGGTGTTTAGTCATATCTACAAATCGTAAGAAGATAATGACTGAATTGCCCTCTTCATTTACTAGTTTCTTAACCACTTGTATTAACCGAAGATCTTTTGGAGATATGTTAGTTGCCTTGCCTTCCTTAAAAGCTATTTCAACTAATTCTTTAACTTCTAGCCATTGAGAAGCATTAAGTAATAAAGTATTCTTAATGCCTAAAACAAAATTAGCGAATTTTTGAAAAGTATGCTCAAATAAGAATTGTCTTGCTACAATTAAGTCTAGGTAAGCTCCATCATTGATGATTAGTTTCTTGAAGAAAGATTCAGATCCAGCTTGAAAATTAGTGCCCTCATATGATCTTTTCATGACATCATTGGCAAACAACAAAGTTCGATTGGGAGGTAACGGTTGACCACCTGATAAGCGACGATAACCAGCCATTAGAACTTTTTGAGTTTGTGAACGTAAAACTATTAGTAACTTATCCATTTCCTTCCGCATATCATCAAAAACATAGAATCGTTTCAGCTTAATTGCTGGAGCATGCTCTTGGAAATCGTCACCTTTTGGATAAATAAATTCAATGTTCTTTTCTCCACCAAACATATCTTCTATGAATTTTAATTTCCCTTTTTGAAGAATGGATGCAGTTAAACCTAAGAATTGATTTGTAGGTTTAGCCATTAACCGATCAATAAGAGGAGCAAAACGCTTATCCATTCTAAAACCTTCTCCTGCAATCGTTTGAGCTGTTACATCTAATATCTCATCAATTAAAATAAATTCTACTTTATCGAAATCTTCCGGTCTAACTCGTCTTTGACTTGGAGTACGAGCAAATAGCGAATTCATTAATAATGCTGGGGTAGCAAAAATAAATCTTGAAAGAGCAAAATGCTTCTGAGTGATTGAAGGTGGCAAACTTTGGCCTTCTGGTAAAAGGTATGAACCACCATATGATGAAAAATCAGCTTGACAGACATCATGAAGCTGATGCTTAAGTTTTCTGTCAGGTGAAAGGAACAAAATTTTTCCCTCTGGTGAGATGAGTTCTTTTTTCAACAACTCAACAACAACCATGACAGCAACATTGGTTTTACCCATACCGGTTGGGAGTAATAAAATGGTGGATTTTTTCTTATCCTCAATAATTGATTTCAAGATACTTTTCGCAGCATCTGTTTGGTAATCTCTAGGAGTAAAGGATAGCTCTTTAATGCATTCAAGAGTCAAATTAACCACTTTCTTTGCTTTTTTCTTTATAGATGACTTTTGCCAACATCACCTAAAAAAGATTAACTATTATTCTCTAAGGTTTATTGAGAAAAATACCTAATATTACAATTTTTTTGTTGTTGCAGAGAAAAGAAAAAGATGAATTGGGTCGAGAAAAAGAAACCCAATGACTTGATTTAACTTATGAATTTTATTTTATCCATAACAATGTATGGAACTAACCAGCTCTGATTTCCTCTCAGCGCTATTTGTTCCTTACTTAAACCAGTAATAGTATTCAGATTTGTGAAAATATTGCCAACAGCAGTAATTTCTCGCAATGTGTCAGTTAATTCACCGTTTTTGATAAGTTGAGCACCTTTGAGAGCAGCAGAGAAATCACCTGAGATTGGATCAGGAGCAGCACTAATTCTGTTTACTACAATTCCATGATCAATTTCAGAAATTAATTCTTCATATGATTTAGTGCCAGGTTTCAATTCAAGATTAGTGGTCCAAATGTTGGGAATATTTCGATAATTACCAGATGCATGACCTGTGCTTTCCAAATTTTCTTTGTTAGCAGTGAAAGTATCATATAGGACACCTGTGAAAACACCTTTGTCGATTACACTGTATTTTTTGTGTGGGACTCCTTCACGATCAAATGATGAACTTGCACTTTGACCTTTCAGAGTTCCATTATCAACAATGGTTAACTCATCGACAGCGATTTTATCTCCTAATTTATCTTGTAAGAAACTTGATCCAGCTTGAATTTGAGTAGCAGTAGCAGCATAAACCAAAAGCCAGAATAAATCACCAACAGCATCTGGTGTTAAAACAGCAGGACCTTCAAAGGGTTCTGTTTTTTGAGCATTAAGATTGCGACAAACTTTTTTAGCAAAATCTTTAGCAGTAAATTCAATGTCGATATCACTCACTTTGACCACTGAATCATAACAATAATCAAATGAACCAATATCTTCGCCATCAACAGCCATACCGAAAAGCATCCAATTGAAGATGGATTTAGTTTCAGAAATACTAACTCCATTAGAGTTAACTAGTGCACTCTCTCTAATAGTAGCTGCAAATGTACCAGAATCAACAGTAACTCTCGAGTCATATTCATTGGCTGTCTTCAAAAGCTTGCTACTATAGGAAATTGTGTCATCCATAGAAAAGGATTCTATAGCTTTATCATACATTTCAGGAATCTTAGTAATCTTCTGTTTAGTAGATAAAAAGTAATTATCTTCAGGAGGAGTAACCTTAGCAATAGCAACAGCTTCCTTCAAAGCATCCTCGATTTTTATTTTATCAAGAGAATTAGTACTAGCAAAACCGAGAGCTTTATTCTTAAGAACACGAATGCCAATACCATCAACAATACTAGCAACAGCAGATTTCATATTATTGTGTTCAAAGTTAACTGTTTTAACACAGTATTTTTGTGCGAAAAATTCAATTTCATCGGCACCCAATTTTTGAGCCTTATCAATTAATGGTTCTAACATAGCTAAAATATCAGACATTTTATTTTCCTCCTACTTCACCTGAGACTAAAGTTGTTGCTTTAGTTGATCCGCCACCGCCATCAACTTTCGCAGGTTGCCATTTGCCGCAATGGCCACTACCCATGTCTAGTTTCCAATCCTTCCCAATACCTGTTACTGATTGCAATACCTCAAAAGCATCTCCTGTTAAGGTGACATTTTTAACTAATCCTCCCACTTCACCATTTTTAATTTCATAAGCTTCTGTTATAGAAAACATGAATTCTGCGGTGCTGTCTGCTTGTCCTCCACCTGGTTGGACACACAGATAACCGAATTTCATATCTTCAAGAAGTTCTTCTTTACTGAAATCTCCTGGTTCTAGGTAAGTGTTTCTCATTCTAATTAGTGGTTCAACATCATATTCCCATGCTCGTTCGTTTCCAGTTGGTTTTACTCCAAAATGGTGTGCTGTAAATCTACTGTGCAGATAGGATTTCATTACTCCTTTTTTAATAATAACAGTTTTTTTGCTTTTTACTCCTGCATCATCCACTTCTAACCATCCTCCTGCAGTTTTTTGTTTTCCTGTATCTACCATTGTTACAAGTTCGCTAGCAACTTTTTTCCCAATTTTGCCTTTTGCAGCGCTTCCTGCTAGAACAAAATCACTTTCAACTGTATGTCCTATCGCTTCATGACAAATTATTCCTACTACTGATGGTTCCATAATAACTGTATGTTTTCCACCTTTAGCTAATGGAGCCTCTAACAAATCAATTGAAGTTTCTACTGCTTTCTTAGCCATGTCTTCTGGTGTATATTTCTTAAATATCTCCCATCCACCAGTTATTCCATTTACTGCATAATATGGCATTATTTTTCCCGCTTCAGCAGCAGTTGCTTGAATGTAGAAATCAGGTCTACTGTCAAATAATTCTACATCAGTTCCATCTGAATTCATTATTATTCGATGATTGCTTGGTTCTCTTAAGAAAACCATTGATCCTTTTATTCTCTCATCAGCTTCTCTAACTAACTTGTCAGCATTCATTACAAGATTGACTCTTTCTTCAATAGTGTGATTTGCAAATGGATCCTTACCTATTGATTTGAATGAACCAGTTACAGGTTTTATTGGAGCAAGCTCAATCTTCTCTTTCATACTTGGAGCCAAATTCTCAGCAGCAGCTACAGCGTTTTTCAGCGTTTCTTTTACCGCTTTGTTGTTTAATTGGCTAGTGCTTGCGTACCCCCATGCTCCTTTATGAAGAACTCTGATTCCAATACCAGCAAAATCATCGACGATTGTCCTTTGGAGTCTACCTTTGTCTGCACGAACTTCTATTCTTTTTCTTTGATGATATCGTACTTCGACATGTACCCCATCCGGTCTTTCATCAATAGCAATTTTCAATAAATCTCTCATAGAAAATCAACCTAAACATCTTATTGTATGTTTATCTTTTAAGATTAACTCACAATTTGTAAAAACGAGTATAAAAGAAAAAGCAGAATCAACAAATGTATTATCGAAATGAATTTAATTTACTCGGGATTTTTTTTCTTTTGATCTAACATTTGTAAGTGACTATCCCAGAATAAAGCTATTCGTAATAATTTATTCCCATGCTCTAAAGTATGTTGAATTGTTTTTGAAGTTATAAATTCAGGGGATGAATGCAAACAACTCGTGTGACCAGTATCAGCAGACCATTGATTTTCATCTATTCTATTAATGATCTTTATTTGCATCTTTCTCACAAGATGAAGTCGTTTCAACAAATCATCCACATTTACGCCCATGACTAAATCACTATTCCAAGCATCCTCTTCGTTTAACTCGTTTTCAGAAATAGCTACGGATTCTTCCAAATACTTCTTTAGACTAGATATAACATGATTTTCTTCATAGAAAACAAGATGGAATAATATTCTATAAGCAGACCATTTTCCAAAATACCCTTTGATATAATCTGTTGCATTTGGGTGATTTCCATGAGGAGGATTTTCAAGCAATCTTTCCTTTGATATTTGATTGACTGCCCAATCAATTATTTTTGCTGTTTCTTCTAATTGCTTCATAAGGAAATTTTTGGAGTTCATAGTTATGGATTATAAATTGGTAGTAAAATACATTTTGAGTAATCTTGTTTATTTACCGAAACATATCTAGCATTTATCATAAAAAGATAAAGTATTATGAACAATTAAACTCAAGCTCGAACCTTACTATCATTGTATTTTAAGAGTTGAATAAAACAAGTCTAGAAATGGTGCCGGGGACGGGATTTGAACCCGCGCGTGCGTAAGCACAATGGATTAGCAATCCATCTCCCTACCAGGCTAGGACACCCCGGCTAATTTATTAGAGACTATTTTTGTGTTGTTCAAAGCAATTTAAAAAAGATTACGGTTGTGATGTGATTAATCTTTTGATGGTATCTGTTGTTATTATTTTCGAATGTTTTTAAACTTAAGAGTGATTTGTATTAGTATGAACAATGATCAGCATTTAGACATACCTAAAGAATATCGATCTAAATTATTACCTGTTCGCGAAAAGCAAATTAAATTAGCAGATCAAATCGTTCTTGAAGGGAATTTGAAATTAGGTAACATTCGTTTAGTTGCAGGTCTAGATGTAGCTTATGATAAAACTGACAAGATTGCTTGTGCTGGTATAGTTGTTGTTGATTTTAGAACTCTTGAAATTGTTGAAGAGGTCATTGAATTCTTTAAACCATCCATCCCCTATGTCTCGAGTTTTTTGCATGCTCGGGAATCTTTAGGGTATCACGCAGTTATCAAAAAACTTGAAGAAAATCCTGATGTGTTTATTTTTGATGGTAATGGAATTATCCATCCTCACAAAATTGGATTAGCATCTCAGATGGGACTAGAATTAAATCAACCAGCATTTGGTGTTGCTAAGAAGTTACTTCTAGGTGAATATGATTCTAATCTCTTAAAAGGTGGCTACTCAGATATCATCTTTGAAAAGAAAATTATTGGAGCAGCTTATCAATCCTCAAAACCACCAGCCAAACCTATCTTCTTGTCACAAGGTCATCTTATTGACTTACATACAGTTATCAATATTACTCGAGAGTTCATTCTCAATCAAGTTTATAGGACAAAACTTCCTCTACCATTATTGTTAGCAGATAAACTAGTAAGAAAAGAAATTGGCGAAAAACTCTAAGGTAATGTTGTTTCAAAGCTAATATCTTATTTTAGAAATCTTTTCGATTGTTTAAATTTACTTTATGTAGAAGAATGTTTTAATCAAATTTCAGTGTCTTTTTTTATGAGGTAAAACTAATTCTTGGAGAAAATATTTTGACTAAAGAACGCATGATAAAAAAGATTTTAAAAAATCGTCCAACACTTGAGGGAGCGGGAGTTCATTTAAAACGGGTTTTTGGTTTTCATGAGGTTCCACTTTTTGACCCTTTTCTACTTCTTGATCATTTTGGATCAGATAATCCAGATGATTATCTTGCTGGCTTTCCATGGCACCCTCATCGTGGGATTGAAACGATTACGTATATGCTT
>JAUVZH010000340.1 GCA_030602675.1 Candidatus Heimdallarchaeota archaeon
AAGAGATTCTTATTTAGTTTGCTGTGAAGAGACTATTTATAAAAAGCATTAAATCCCGTTCATTCAATGGATCTAAAGGTTCCCCTTTTTTACACTGTTCTAATATCTTATTCCACAATACAGGCGATTGTTTTTGAATAGAAGAAATAATAATCTCTACTCTTTCAATAGCAACATATGATTGCCCATCGAAAACATAGCAAAAATTCAAATCATCAAATGATTTCAAGATAACAAGAAGTTCACGATACAAGATTCTCTGTATCGGTTTTTTATCTTTGGAAATTTCATCAATCAGATTTTTAATCACTAATATGAATTCATTAATAATTTCATCATTTAGTTGTGATTTTTCTTGCAAGAAAATTTGGTGATAAATTGGGATTCCCTTAGGATTAAATATGAATAGCATTACAGGTTTTTCTGCACTTAAATCTTCATCGTATACAATATTCTGTTTAATTTTCTTTATAACCGCTTCAAATCCACTCCTTTCTACACGATCTACTAAGGAAAGATCTTTCTTTGTTAATGATTTAAAATCACTTGATTTTTTTATCATTTTATCAAATTCATTCGAGATATTCATTGCTAGTCTTTTGAAACCTCTTTCTTCCGCTATCTGTTGAGCTTGAGTAAACATATGTTGAGCTTTAATCATATCTAATTCAATGAATGCTAGATAAGCTAATAACCAATTAGCTTGTGCAACAAGCCAAAATGAATCTTGTTTACTTGCCATTTCATAAAGTTGATTCAAATAGCTCCTTATTTCGTTAAGATATTCTTCTTTGCTCTTTTTTCGAAGCTGATCCAATAATATGTCACAAAGATTTAGCAGAACATCACCATAAATTCCAATGATGATAATTTCTTCTTCTGCAATCTGCTTTAAAAGATTAAATGCTCGTTCAACATCTTGTTCATTTTTCTGCGATTTAAGGAACAAAGCTTCTGATACTCTAGTCCAAAGTTCTATTTTTTTGTTCGGTGTTTCTTTATTTACTTCTTGAAGTTGCTTTAAATATTGCTGGGCATTATCTAAATCATTATCATAAATTGAAACGGAGATAATACTGTATAATGTCTTTGCAACAGAATTTTTAACTTTCAGTTGCTTCATAATCTCTAATGTCTTATAGAAATAAACTAAAGCTAAATCATACTCCCCTTTTTGTGCATAAACAGAACCCAATTTACCTAAATGATATGCGATATTTTGTTGAATGCCTAATTCTTCAAAAATTCTTAAGCTTTGATCAAAGGAAGCTAAAGATAGATCAAGGTCACCCCGTAAACTTTAAATCAAACCAATATTAGAAATCAGAGAAGCAATTAAACTTTTGTTTTCGATTATTTTGAAAAAATCTAGTGATTTATTTAGAAATTCTAATGCTAAACTAAAATTCCCCTCTTGGTAGTAAAACATACCACGAAGATTATTGGCGTGTCCCAAGAGATATTTATTTTCAGAGTTTTCAAGAAGTCTAAAAATTTTATCAAGATACAAAGAAGATTGTTCAAATTCATTATATCTTAAAAACGTTTCAGCAAGTATAATGTAGCTTCTAATAAGCGCTCCTCTATTTCCAATCTTCTTTTGTATATCTATAGAAGTAAAAATTATAGACCCATTTTCTTTTTCACCTCTCATGAAGTAAATATATGCAAGTCTAGACGTTACTTCTGCGATTTTTTCCTTTTTGTTTAGTTGATTAAAAATGTCTATGCTTTTTTGATAGCTTGTAATTGCTTTGTTGAATTCACTTTTTTGGACTTGTAAAAGACCACATAATTTATAATACTCAGCTCTTTGTTTTTGTACTTCAATGCCCTTATTTTCTTGTATTACATCTAATTGTTCCTCAATTTGCTTAATAATTGAATAAATTTCATTTGTTTGACCCAATTCATTATAGACTTCCCCAATGATTTGTAATGAATCAATAACTAGTAAAATATTTTTCATTTTGCTACTTATTTTCAATGATTTGTTAGCTAATGTCAAACATGTTGTGTAATTTGCATTGCAATAATGAATTTTACATTTTCTTAATAACAATTCAATATTGAAAATTGTTTCTTGGTTGCTTTTGACGATATGTTTGTTAATGATTTTTAATCCTTCGTTAAAATTTCCCTTCGTAAGGAACATATCAATTTCTTTTAAAATGCTGGATTCTTTTTTAAGCAAAACTCAAACACGTCATTCTTAATTTTAAAGGTCGAATTCCATATAAAAAATTTCTTCAAAAGAAAATAATATTATACCTCTGACTTTAATAAAAAACTTCGACAAGGGAAAGCATAGTAAAATTCCTTTTTGGAGATTCAACTAATCATGAAAACACTTCTACTAAATCGACAAATTCAGAGTATTATGTATTTATTAAGAATTAATTTGTTTAATCTTTTTAATCTAAACCAATTTACTCTAATATTATCAAGTGAATTTATTCTATAGGTGATAATATGGAAGTGATAGACTATATTGTTCCAATTTCAGTTGCATTAGGTCTTACACTGATCCATTTTATCGGAGAGAAAATATCAGAACGAATGAGAAAATGGCACTTTCAACTTGAAAGTTTAGGTGCAGGATTAATGGTTGGAATTTTATTTCTAGAACTTCTTCCACAAATTTTCGTAGGACATGAAACAGCTTTAGGATTATTCATTTACATTCCTTTGCTAGCAGGTTTTACGATAATTGCTTTAATTGAAAAGATAATCTATAAACGAATTTTGAAGGATAATCCTACAACACCAATCAAATTACATGCCCAAGATGAACATGGTAAGCAGAAACAAACACTTGATTCTTTTGTGGAATATGAAAAGGATATAACTGAAATTGACTGTATCGTTCCAGAACACAATACCATTTTTGAAGCAATAGCTTTAGTCACTCATAGTTTGATGATAGGCATTCTTATTGCATTAGTCTTCTATGAAAATAACTTAGAAGTAGCTTTTATAATAATGATACCTTTTGCTATCCGTGCATTTACAATAGCTTTTTCTGCAGAGCAAATTATTGGAGATTTAAAAGAAAAACCAGAAAGAGTGTTCCGTATCATTACTTTCGTTGATTTAACCTTAGGTGCTTTAATTGGAGTCTTCTTAGTTTTCAATGAAGTAGTTTTCTTCACTGTCTTTGCTTTCGCTTTAGGTTTAGTTCTATTTACTGTAATCCGTGATATGATTCCTTTAGGTAAAAAAGGCAAACCAATGTTCTTTCTCATAGGGGTAGTTTTCGCTATTGGTATATTTCTAGTTACTGAATTAGTTTTACATTAATTATTCTATTCAGGCTTATATCCACTAACATCATAACTGGTGACACTGCTAAAGAATAGATTATTTTTACTTAGTACAATGTTAAAAAGTGATAAAAAAGTTAGTCCAACCAAGGACTAACATCTTTTCTCTCTAGAATAATTAAACCTAAAATAAAAAGCACTGCAGTAATTACTACTAATACGATGATGCTTACTATTGGATTTATGTAACCTGTTTCTGGAAGCATGAAAGTTAAGCCATTTTCAGGATCCGCTGCACCAAGAAATTCTGAAACATCTGTAAACATACTAACGTAAGTTCCAAAAAACATTCCAAAGTTTTGTTGGAAGAATGGTGTTGGCTGGAAACCAAAGAAATTCAAAAAGGTCACAAACATTAAGCTGAAATTATATCCCAAATCTATTAGGTATAATCGCCAAGTAGCATAATAATTTGGAATAGCTACACGGAATATAATACCAAGGAAATAAATTACTACGATTATTAACATCAAAACTAGAACATTTACTACAACT
>JAUVZH010000320.1 GCA_030602675.1 Candidatus Heimdallarchaeota archaeon
CGCTCTTTATTTGCAAAATTATATATCAATCGGCAATTCTCTGCTAGTATCCAGAGCACTTCTCGTTGTGCTTTTGTGGGGATGATCTTTATTTTTGCAGTTAATTGTAGTGGTTTGTTCTTGGTTGGTTTTGTTACTTGCTGTACTTGTTCCAATGCTTTCTCTAACTCGTCCTTCGGTAGGTTCCCTATGAGTGTTCGATAAGCTATCTTTGTTAGTCGGTGTTCTTTTGCGAGCATTGTTCTTCATCAAAAAGTATATTTAGCTAGATATATAGCTGTTTCCCCTAGAGATTGTCGAAAGTATTATTCGTTTGTTTAAAAGAATAGTTGATTAATTAACTATTCGAACAGTTGTACAAAGGGGCATTTAAGAAGCGAAAAGTGAATATAATCACAGGAGGATATTGATATCACTGTTCAACTCCACTGGTCAGAGGATCCGTTTCTAATAGACAATGAACCAAAGGAACAAAATAAGTGGTTGAGAGCAAATAATCTTCTTGAGAGTAACCAACAAGAGAGAATTTTTGCTCCAGTTAATCAATTCCAGCTCTACTCTATTATGGTTCGCAAAATTGATTTCGTTACAGGAGAGCGGTTACTGCAATCTTTCCCTTACATCCTCTTAGATCAAGGATGGCTAGAAAAACTTCGAAAGAAAACACTCTTCTTAGCAGAAAAGGCTCATTATTATTTCCAGGGGACCAAAGCAGATTATTCCATTTGCTCCTGGCAGAAAAAGCTAATCAAATACTTGGAAGAACAAGGACGTTTGCCTTTTCCCCTTTTCCGGTTGTCTGACAATTGGTCGGATATTTTTGAGAACAAGCAATTCCTTTCGTTTCAATCAGCTCGCGGTGAAAACTTTCAATTACCACTCTATTTATCTGAAGACTTAGCGTATCTTACAGGGGTGATCATGGGTGATGGTCATCTGGCAGAATATTTTATCAATATCATTGATGCTTCAAAAGAACACATAGAGAACCTTGAGAAGTTACTAATAAAGCTATTTCGATCAAAAACAGAAATCTACAAGCAATCTAATGCGAATGCCTGGAACGTGAACATCCTTGGAAAATGGATCGTTCGGTTCTTCAATTTTCTCAGTGGGCAACCGATTGCTGAACGAAAGTACCCTGCTTTGCGAGAACCAAATCTTTTTTCTTTTTATAATAAAACATCCCTTCGATTTAGGAGTGCATTCTGGCGGGGGCTAATGGATGCAGATGGTACGTTCAAATCAACAATTGGTTTCGGTACAGCTTCAAAGCAATTGTTAGAGGATTTTTTGAGGTTTCTAAAACAACATGAAATCACTTGTAGACTTTATACACAAACGGTTTTTGGTGGAACAACTTATAGCTTCACAATAGCTGGGGAATCACGAAAGAGGTTCGCTCATATAATTGGCACAAAGCATCCAGAAAAGCTTTTAGAACTAACATATTTACTAAGCAAACGATTGAGAAAATACGTTCAAAGAGCAAGTACTTTACTAAAACAAGGATATTGGAAGGGACAAATTATTGATTGGAATCGAAAATTCTTGATAGATGGTTATTTCAATCTCTCTTTTGTATCTCATTTAAGTATAACAAATGTTGGATCATTTATCAAATCATTGCGACATAGAGATAAACATACTCTAAGGCATTTAGCAAGTAAGTTAAGCACCTATCCATCGTTGCTTTCGAATTATGAACGAAATACTACTTCAATACCAATTTCTGTATTGCTAAAAATATTGACTTATTATGGTATTCTATTACAAGACTTTTTAGCTAATTATTCAAAACTTCAATTCAATGTTAGCAACTCTCACTGTCAGATTGCTACTAAACCTTCAAATGATTTAATAGACCTTCTTCAAGGGTTACAAATTAAGAAAGATGGACGCATTTTGCTTATAGGAGTGACTAACTATCCTAAACAAGAATATAGACAAAAGCTTCAAGACTTTTTTTCAATTAACATAGGATCAGACTTTACTCTAACTAATTCTGTTCTGTGTACTTTTGTAAATGTGTTTTTCATACTTCGAGACTAATTCCTATGGCTTTCTGATTAGAGAAGAAGTGTGCGTCATGGTATATGATTAACAAATTATGGATATTAGCTGCAAATTATAATACTTCTGTATATGTCTGTATGATACACCATTGATTTAAGACACAAAAAATACTAACCGTTAGAGTTTTTTATAATCAAAAAGGGATGTAGTTTTTTCTGCCGTTTATAAAGGGGTAGTTTTTAGTCTTTTTTTTGTTCTTTTAGTCCTTTTTAAAGGTAATTTGTCGAGAGAAAGCTAGTGGATCCACTTGTAATGTATTATTTCAAATGGAAACTGGTTGAAAATTGGTGTGAACAGGAGGTTAACACATGAGTACTCTTAATGCTGTTACTAGAAAACTCCCCATTAGTGTTTCATTAGGATTAAATGGTATTTTTTCCCAACACCATGAAGGCACACAAACTAATTCACTCAACAGGCTTTCTTCACACGATAAAAAAGCGTTCCTCTTTGAGCAAGAGAATTTTGTTCTAGTGTGCGGAAACCAGACAAAAAGACCAAAAATCTCAGAACCATATCCAACTTTGCTTTCTTTAGCCACCCAACGTGCTCTAGCTCTAAAGCATCATACGAACAAAGCTGTTTATGTGGTGGTGAATAATAGATATGAAGGGGCAATAATTGCAGAGCAATTCAACGCTTATGTTTCGTGCTACAAAGTATATACCAATAATCCTCGAATTCGTACCAAGATTCACAAAGATGTTTATGCCGATTTCTTGAATGAAGCAGATTTTGTGATCATAACTTATAACAATCTCTTAAAGCAAGTGACTAATAGAAACAATCCTCTTACAGAGCAAGTCATCTTTGTGAACCCCTTGACTAGAAAGAAGATACAGGAAATGGTTACAGGAGTAGATGCTATCATAGGTTGTCTGCACCGTCATAAGTGTATAAAGCCTGACTTTTCATTCTTCTTTGATGAGGCATTGTTCCCGATCCTTACAAAGCAAGAATATTCGCACTTGACAAACGCCCAAAGTGTTCTTTACTATCATTGTTCAGAACCACCAAGAAGTGCCTTCAACAATCCATTCAAAGAAGCGCTTCCAAACCTTTCTACGAGTCAAATACAATTTTTCCTCCTATATGAGCACTATAGGGGACGAAAAACCATCAAAAAGCTCCTCAAGCGTTTCCAAAAGACTTTAACTTACAAACTACACCTCTTCAGCAATGGTCTTTTTCCCGGAGAACAGACATTACAAAGTGACAATGCAACGACTCGCAAGAAAGAACTTGAGCTACGATGCTATGCTCAGATCGTTGATCAATTAAACAAATGGACTAAAAGATACTCAAAACAATTGCTGAGGGAAACACAAACTGATATGAATCTTGAATCAGAAGAAATTTCCTTTACTGAGAAGGTTACTTGGCACGAAAAAACAGTTGAACCTGAACGATTTCTCCCTTTGATTGAAAAGAAAAAAGTTGATAACAAGTACTATCTCACTGTACTTGGAGAGTCAGTCCTTGGTGCAGCAAGTTGTTTTGTTAATAAGATAACAAACTTTAGCGCAATCTTGCGATACATAGAGAAGCTTCTCTATAGAAAGACCAAAACAACCAACAAGCTTACTGTAAGGGAAATTATTAGATTTTATTTGGTGTTACTAGGAGCAACAGAAGAAGCTGTAACGCAATGTTTAACGCAAATCCCTGAACAGCTTGACTCGGAAGAGGTGATCACCAAACTGGTCGAATACCTAAAGAATGAATTCAAACAGCAAATGAAAGGTTTTACAGGATTTTCAGCTAAAGAAATGCTTGGTGCTTTTGAACAACTCATGGATACTGAAGCATATCTTGTGTACCAGCAACTGAAAAAAGACGAAGAAGCAGAGGAAGAATCTTGGGAAGAACGACGAAAAAATAGAATATTACAAAAAGCAAACTACCAACCCTTAACAGTCAAGTTTACTGCAGACAAGTACCATATGCTCCGCCAACCGGCAAAGGGATTGCTGGAAGGTTTGGTAGCCGAGGGGCGTTTGATTCGTATTCAAACTTGTGATAATAGAGGTAAAATGAAGTATAGATACTGTACGCA
>JAUVZH010000394.1 GCA_030602675.1 Candidatus Heimdallarchaeota archaeon
GAAGAATAAAGCAAAAATCATTGATATCGCTAACACTTGTGATAAAACACTTGTTGATTTGGGTGGTGGAGCAAGAGATGTTCATGCAAAGATCATTGATACAAGAGTAGGTAAAATGGTCATTTGCGAAGTCCTTGTTGATTGTTTAGATGCCATGGGTGCAAATGCAGTCAATTCAATGGCAGAAGTTCTCGCACCACTAATTGAAGATCTTACTGGTGGAAAAGTTCTCCTAAGAATATTATCGAATCTTGCTGATAAACGCTTAGCTTTTGCGAAATGTATTATTCCAAAAGAAAAGCTTGGTGGTGAGTCTATAGTAGACAATATTGTTGCTGCTGCTGCTTTTGCTGAATCCGATCCCTATAGGGCTGCGACTCATAATAAAGGAGTTATGAATGGCATTTCCGCTGTCATTTTAGCAACAGCCAATGATACACGAGCAATTGAAGCTGGTGCACACGCTTATGCTGTAAAAAATGGTCACTATGGATCATTGACAAAATGGATAAAAAATAGTAATGGTGATTTGGAAGGTTCAATTGAAGTTCCTATGGCTGTAGGTATTGTTGGTGGAGCAACGAGAACAAATCCTATCGCGCAGATAGCCCTTAAAATATTAAGAGTGGAAAGTGCTTCTGAATTAGCTCAAGTTGCTGCCGTTGTAGGATTAGCACAGAATTTAGGAGCAATTAGGGCTTTAGCTACAACCGGAATAATAAAAGGTCATATGAAACTACATTCAAAGAACCTTGCAATCTCTGCCGGAGCTAAAGGAGAACTAATAGATAAAATAGCTGAAAAAATGATTAAAGAAGATAATGTCAAATTCTCACGAGCAAAAGAACTCATAGAGGAAATGCAACATAAATAGATTGCTAATTTATCATTTTTCTCTTCCAAAAAAACTGGTTGATATTCGACTCTATTCTTTTTAAATAACACAAACTTCCTATAGACCATAGCTTAGTTTGAAATTAGTATCAACTAAGCCTCGGGTGAAATTAGAATGAGAATAAGTAGAAAACAAACCCTGGCAATTGCTATCGTGTTTGCTATGGCAGTAACTTTAGTGCCTGCTTATATTGTAGGTTGGCGTGCTGAAGAAAGCACATCAGATGATAGATTATTTGACAAACCTCGATTTTCAACACAAACATGGTTAGCTTGGGAAGCACTTCAATTATTACAAGATGCACAAATTAGTTGGATAACTAACAACATTTATGCATTCTGGCATGGAGTTGAGGCTCCCTTTAATAGTAATGCCACTCTTGCTTATGGTTACACTTTAAGTGATTATGGTGATATAAATTCAACAGTTTTATATTTAGATGTGACAGGAACAACAGTTACAAATGATGCTCTAGCAGTAAGAGCACAAGAAGAATATACTAAACTTGTAACAATTCTTGCAGATGATAATGCAAATTTCACAGAAGCAGCTTTTCATGCTGGTACAATGAGTCATTATATATCTCAAGCTGGAGTTTTTGGTGCCATCTGGGACGAATCCGTATGGGGAACCTTGGACGTAGATAATTGGGTTCTCTTTGAAACAATGATTGAAAGAGGAAATGAAAAGTCATATTTTAATACTTATGATTTTAATTACCGGTATATTGATATGACTGATTATTATAACAACAACTTTACTTTAACTCCTACAAAAATAGCTGCAAATGATGCTGAAAATGCTACAATTGATTTAGCTAAACAAATTCATCCTCTTGCTCAAAACCTACATGATAACGTAGTTGAAGAGACATGGGTAGGAGCTTATTACACTGACGTTGTAAGCTGTCTTACCTGGTCTGTAGAAGCCATCTATTCAGCGTTACTAAACGCCTTAGAAGAAGTTTCATGGAGATATATTACAATTCCTGATCCAGTTATTGGTCCATATAATACTACAACACATCATATGTCAATGGAAGAGTTCGAAGTAACCTTTACTGATAGTACTGGACCTCATATTCTAAATGACAGCTTTGCAACTGCAGCAGAATTATGGTTTGTATATCATGATAATTATGATAATCCAAGTTCATTATCACCAGATAAAATGGATTTAGATTATAATGCTACATCCGATAAATGGTATTTAGAGGATACTTTAGCTCAATATACTGTTAGCAACAATAACCAATCTTTTATTTACAAATTTGACATGTCTCGAGCAGCACCAACCTGGAGTAATATAACTACTGATACTATCTTCATTGATTACTTTAATGCAACTTTAACTGGTTTAAGTTATAGCTATAATTCTGTAAACAGAGATGTAAATATTCGGAACATTAAAGTTTATTGTTGGGATTTGCCAGAAGTTGGTTTAGTTCAACCAGATGAAATTTTAGAAGCAAAATGGATACTTTACCAAAGTGGTGAAGGCACAACATCTACAGGTGAATTCTTTGGCGTACCAGCAATTGATACAGAAGGAACACCGATGATCGGTGATTTATCGTATGATGTATTAAATGGAACTTGGTATTCATTTGATAATGATATTGGTCTTATATTTACTCCAACAGCAGTAGATTGTTATATTGTTATACAATTCATTTTGAATGTTCCAGTTGGTTATATAGACTATGGGACTGGTGCAGAACCTGATGTATTCTATCCATATCTCCGACAAATTGGTACTAAAGTATTTGACACAAGAGATCATCAAATAACTATTACTAAACCAACAATTGATTTCGATCCAGAAGCTAAAACAGTTGATATCTCTTATATACGTGCTTGGTCAGATTACAAAAACACTACATTAAACGAATACGAAATTATTAACAAAACAGTTCATGGAGATGATAGACGGGAAGCTCGTTGGAAAGTCTTTCTCTATGATGGAATAACTTCAGCATTAACTGGTCTCTTGAATTGGAGTGATGGTGAAGGGGATGAAGAAGGATACTGGTTTGCATTGAATATCTCTTTAGCAACATTGCCTGACAATGACTACTATATTTCTGCAAAAATCGTTAATATGAATACAAACCTTATAACATCTCCATGGGGACCAGGTTCAGATATGTTTGAAATCAAAAGACCTATTCCAATAATATACTACATTCTACCAGAATTCTTCCTGGCTGGATTTGTTGTACTATTTGGTTGGTTGGCTTGGTATAGACCAAGAAAGAAGAGATTGCAAATAGAAGCTGAACGAGCTGAAAAGCTTGATATGGGCTTTGGAGATTAATCATTTCATAATTGACTACAGAAAATACAATTAAAGGACCTCTAAGGTTCTTTTCTATCCTTTTTTTCTTATTTTTAAAATCATACAAAGAATTATTTTAGGTTAATTCTAAATAATATTTATTCATGTTCATGATATAAGGTGATACTTTGTTATTTAGTAAAAAAGGAATCTCTG
>JAUVZH010000376.1 GCA_030602675.1 Candidatus Heimdallarchaeota archaeon
AATCTCAGATGAATTAAATCATGGTTCAATTATTGATGGTGTTAGATTATCAAAAGCCCAGAGAGGAAAAGATTTCATCTATAAACATTCAGACATGAGTGGTCTTGAGCAATGCTTACAAAATGCAGAGAAAGCAAATGCTAGAAGAATTCTAGTAATTACAGATGGAGTATTCTCAATGGACGGAGATGTTGCTAAGCTAGATGAAATCCAAAAACTTTCTGAACAGTATGGAGCTATGATTTACGTCGATGATGCACATGGTGATGGTGTTTTGGGTCGCAATAAAAAAGGTAAAGGAATTGTTGATCATTTTGGTCTTCAAGGTAAAGTTCAAGTTGAAATGAATACCTTTAGTAAAGCAATGGGAACTGTAGGTGGAGCTATTACTGGCTCACAAGATCTAGTTAATTTCTGTCGTAATAAAACTAGAACTTATCTATTAAGTGGTTCTCATCCTCCCGCTGTTGCTGGAGCATCCTTAGGTTCAATTGAGGTTTTAGAAAACAAAAATGGTAAATTTGACAATGTTGTAGCTAAACTGTTAGATAACTGTAATTACTTCAAAAAAGGCGTTGTTAATTTAGGCTTCAATCATGCTATTACCATAGCTGCTGCTAAATCTCCTACAGCTATCACTCCAATTATCTGTGGTGAGAATGATAAAGCAAAAGCAATGAGTAATCGTCTATATGAAGAAGGTGTTTTCGCCTTACCAATTGTTTTCCCAATGGTTCCAAGAGGTACTGCTCGTATAAGAGTCATGATGACTGCTGGTTTAACTACGGATCACTTAGATACTTCATTAGCAGCTTTTGAAAAGATTGGAAAAGAATTAGAAATTCTTTAATCTTGAGGAGTTTCTTCCTCACCATTTTCTTTTATTTCTTCTATAAATTCTCTATCTAATTTTTGTGCTAATACAAAGATATGTTGTTCTTCTGTTACATCATCAAAGATTAGCCTCAACCAAAGAACATGGTAGCCTACTTCTTTGAGCATTTCTATATTGGTACCCACATCAAAACTACTCCAATACATCTTCACTCCGAAGAAATCATCTACTACAGTGCCCGGATCATCACTAGTACCAAAACAGAGAAGTGCAATACCATTGTTCTTCAACATTCTAAAGAAATTCTCGAGCAACTCTTTATGCTCTTCCCTTGGTATATGAGGAATAGCATAGTAAGATATAATTCCATCAAAATATTCTTCTGGAAATGTTAATGTTGTCATATCTTGCCAGATAAATTCACAGAATGGTAATGTTTCTCTTGCTTTCTCTATTTGTCTTTTTGAGATATCTACACCAGTAACTTTGAATTTTTCACTGAGAATTCTTGCTATTGGTTCTCCAGCACCACATCCTGCATCTAAAACTCTTGCTCCTACTGGCAACCTTTTCATGAAATCAGGCAATAATTTTACTTCTTCATCCTTTTCAGATCTTGTTTTAAGATATTCATCTGCAACTTGATCATAACCATCACTAACTATAATTCTTATTTGCTCAAATTCCTCTTGCACAAGGTCAAAGCTTTTCTGTATTATTTTTTCTGCAGTATACTTTAATTTTTGAGTTCTTATTTCACCTAAGTTTGCATTTTTTGGATATATTTGTTGGAAATCATTTGCAAAATAGACCAAGGAATCTCTCAAGAATTTCGTGGGGCGATCCACCAAGAGCAATGCAGCAAAATCATCTCTAATTTCAGTCATTATCTCAAGATTACTAAAATTCATCGTTTTCAATTGCTCACACGATATTCCCCCTTTATTCATGATTGTACTTATAGCTAAATACGCTTCATTAAGTAGAGATTCATCACATAATTCATCATCTAGTTCAAATGGAAATTCAAAGACTGGAGTTCCATCTTTGCTAATTACAATAAGCCTAGATACTTGTCGAGATTGCATAAAGAATACTGATCTGCTATAGATAATTGGTAAGCTCATAATAACTAATCCAATTGTTTGTAATGTATTTAGAATCATATCGAAAATATGGACCGTTTGAGCTTCTTGTAGGAATTCTATGTTATAATTTTCTAAGAATTCAGGATTTTCAACAAAGAATTTGATTAGAATAGGGAAAACTGTAACAGTAAAGATAGATCCAATAATGAATTTGGGAATAATAAATGTTAGATATATACCAGTACGTATTTTTCTTAGCTTTTTCTTTTGATTCTCAAAACGAATTCTATCCTTCATTTTCTTAATAGTATTAAGATAAAATGCTCCAACTAAGATAAACATTATTGGTGCCATGAAACCAATGAAATTACCAATATCTGGATTAAAAGCAAAATTTGCACTCTTAATTAGCCCTACAACCATGATGAAAATAATGGATCCTGAGCTTCTAGGTGTAAATGACGTACCACTTTCGAATATTTCAAGAAAAATAACAATTGGAATTAATCCAGCAGTAGCTAATAATCCTTGAAAGAGCACTAAAGGATAATCTGTTGGTGCTCTGTTAATAAATATTAGAGTCATTGTATTGCTTGCTATAAAGAATATAATTGAGATAATCAACGCTTGAAAAGTAGCTTGTCTTTTTCTAATATAAAGTGTAATGAAAATACCAAGTGTGATTAACTGGAAGAGTATTAATATAAAAGTAAGAAAGAAATCTGCACCAAAGCCTTCTGCCATTACACTCACCCTTCACTCTTGCAATTTTAATTTGTAACGCTCTAAATAAACTGACTATAAAGGACTTTTTATAAGCGCTCTAATAACACATTTACACACTAACTAAAAAGAGTAGTGATAGTGATAAAAAATCTCGAGTAAAATATTTCGATAAAAATATTGCATACCTATCAAGATTTTCTGATTAATACAAAAAGATGGTGATAATCACCTAAACTATCACCTACTATTTTTGACCAGATGATCTGAAAGCCAATTTCCTTCAACATTTTTATGTTTGTTTCTTTATCAAATCCACTCCAAAACATTTTGGTATCAAAAAAATCATCAAAAACTGATTCCGGATCATCTGTACTATGCAAACTGAATAAAGCAACACCATTTGCTTTTAACATTCTATAAAAATTAGTAAATAGAGCATATTGCTCTTCTCGAGGTACATGGATAATTGAATAATAAGCAAGTATCCCATCAAAAAAAGCTTCTGGAAAATCAAGATTCGACATATCTTTTCTGAAAAATTGTGCTTTCGGAACATTCTTCTTTGCAAGCTCTATTTGCTTATCGGAGATATCTATTCCAATGACATCAAATCGTTCGCTTAGATATTTTGTGAAAGGTAATCCTCCTCCACAGCCAGCATCTAGTACTTTTCCGCCTTTTTGAATATTTGAAGAAAATTCTGGCAAGAATTTCATTTCTTCAAGATCTTTATGTCTTTTATCTAGATATGCTTGAGCAGCTTTATTATAACCTTCTCGAACAATTTTCTTTTTATCCATTGCAGTCACACAAATTTTATGAAAATAAAAGCTAGAGAAGAAGCTAATGCTTCTTCAAAAAAAATTGTTACAAACGTTTACTGAGTTTGTCCAAC
>JAUVZH010000256.1 GCA_030602675.1 Candidatus Heimdallarchaeota archaeon
TAACATCAACTTCAGAGCTTACAAGTTCAATATTAAGAAGTGTCACAGGATATCGTCTTTTCATAAGTAGAGTTTTATACGCTTCTTCAACTCCCTCGGATAGGATTTTGTTTTTTACGAAGCGCTTATTCACATAAAACATTTCGTAATCTCTTGTTGAACGGGAAAGATCAGGCATGGAAGTAAAACCAGAAACTTCCACCCCATCTTGTTTATATGAAACTGGTATCATTTTTCTTGCCATTTCTATTCCAAAAACAGCTATAAATGGTTCTATTGCGTTTGAGCTCTTCGGACTATTCAATAGGACTGATTTATCATGTTGAAGTTTAAAATGTATGTTTGGTCGAATCAAAGCTTGCCTTGTAACAATTTCAATTATGTGACCCAATTCAGTTGTTTTTGTTTTAAGAAATTTCTTTCTTGCAGGTACATTATAGAACAAATTTCTTATCGTTATCGTAGTGCCAGGACTACAGTTTTTTTCTTCAAATAGCTCGAGCTCTCCACCCTTTATTCTTATAATAGTTCCAGTTGATTGATCTTTTTTTCTAGTAACAATCTCCATCATAGATACTGAAGCAATACTAGCTAAAGCTTCCCCTCTAAAACCTAAAGATTCGATTGAGTCCAAATCAGTTATAGTTTTTAGTTTGCTCGTTGTATGGGATTTCCAGGATAGCGCAGCATCTGCTTTACTCATACCTATTCCATTATCAACGATCTTTATTTCATCAAGCCCATGTCCTTTAATGAAAACTGAGATTATAGTAGCATTTGCATCAAGCGAATTTTCAACTAATTCTTTAACAACAGATGCAGGTCGTTCAACAACTTCACCGGCAGCTATTTTATTGATTGTTTTTTTATCAAGGTGAATAATGGTTGACTTTTCAGATGACATAGCTACCCCAATTCCTTTGGTAGATAATGATTTTTAATAATAGTGATGAACTTAAAATCGAAGCTCTTACTTAATTAATGCTTTCAAATTGATTAATAAATACCTCTACGACATTTTAGCTGCAAGTTAGCATCTGTAAAGTTTCTAATTATAGCATCAAAAAAAGATAAATAGTAATTAGCTTTATTGATAAGAAAAAGTAACTTTAGAGAATTTTGACGTTATAATTCGGAGTAAAATCAAATGGCGCAGATTATAATATTGGCAATTTTCTTAGGGATATTATCTTACTCAATGCTGAATATAGGCATGGGATTACAGAAGAAGGGAGCTGCTTGTTTACCGAGGATTGAAAAACAAAGTTTTGGTCAAAATATGAAGAACTTCTTTACAAATAGGATATGGTTAATTGGATTTCTTTTAGTTCAGATACAATGGGTTTTTCTAGCTATGGCTCTAGATTTCGCTTCTGTTTCGATAATAACTCCTCTTATGAGTATTGGCATGGTAGCATTAATCATTTTCTCATATTTCTATTTGAAAGAACCAATCACAAAAGTTGAATTGATGGGTATAGGAGCAATTATATTAGGAATTATCGTTTTAGGTGTCACAAGTCCAAGTGAGGAAGTGGAATATAATCTTGATTTTGTTTTTGAAAATATGGCAAAACTAAGTTCAATAATTTTCCTTATAGTAGCATTCATCATTTCCATTCTTCTCCTTGTAGTATGCATTAGTCGTAAATTTGCTAATGCTGATATCTTGTTTAGTATTTCTGCAGGAATTTCAGATGCATTAGGTGCTATATTTTTGAGAGCTTATATGGGAGGAGCTGATTTTAGAGATGGAGATGTTCTTAGAGAAGCTTCTCTTAGATGGGGTTGGTGGGTGATTTTTGTGTTAATGATTGTGTTAAATGCAACTGCTACCATCTATTTGCAAGTTGCTTATCAAAGAGGTAAAGCAGTTATAGTAGCACCCATTTTCGCGGTTTTAGCTATGATTACTCCGGTATTTGGTGGAATCTTGATTTTTAATGAATGGAGCTTTTATTTCACAGAAGAGAAATTTGGTTTTATGACTGGAAGAATAATTGCCTTAGTTATCATAGCTGCAGGAGCTATCATACTTTCGCTACATAGTGCTAGAAATAGAAAGTATGATGTTTGTGATGTTGATGAGGGTGAAAATGGAGCACAAACACCCGAGTTGGTTCAACCAATCGAGACAACTAAAACCTCGGAGTGATAGAATCATTCACTCCAAATTTATTTTTCAAGTTGTTTGTAGCTTTTCTTGATCCGTTCTTTTATGCTATGCAACTTATTTAGAGCTTCAAGAGGTGATAGATTATCAATGTCGATTTCTTGAAACTCTTCAACAATTTCCTCATTAATTCTATCTTTTTCATCTCGAGAAGATTTATGGAAGATACTTTTCATCAAAGTTAGATCGCTACTACTTGGTTTTGATCCTTTAGCAATTTGACCCAAAAGATTTGTTTGGACTAATGCTGCTTTAGGTGCTATTGTTTCATCCTCTGTAATTTCACCAGTTGAAGTTTGTAACTCTAAATATTGTAGAATCTCTTTTGCCCTGTTTATTACTGCATCAGGCATACCAGAAAGCTTTGCAACTTGTATGCCGTAGCTCTTATCCGTACCACCAGGAACAATTTTATAGAGAAATAGAATTTTATCCTCTTTCTTTTTCACTTGTATGCTGTAATTCTTTACTCGCTCAAGATATTTCTCAAGATCGATTAGTTGATGATAGTGAGTTGCGAAAAGGGTTTTTGCTCCCAAATTACTTGAATTGTGCAAATATTCAGCTACTGCCCAAGCAATACTAACACCATCAAAAGTTGAAGTTCCTCGACCAATTTCATCTAAAATAATCAAGCTCCTTTTAGTAGCGTTATTAAGGATATTAGCAGTTTCATTCATTTCTACAAGAAATGTTGAAAGACCTTTTGAAATGTCATCTGAAGCACCAATCCTAGTAAAGATTCGGTCAACCACTCCAATTGTAGCTTTCTCTGCTGGAACAAAACAGCCAATCTGAGCCATAAGTACGGTTATAGCAACTTGCCGAATGTAAGTAGATTTACCGCTCATATTGGGACCTGTAATAATTAGAATCTGATCTGTTTTGTTATCCATTGTAACATCATTTGGAATGAAAGGTTGATCAAGAAGCATCTTCTCAACTACGCTATGACGACCCTTTTTTATTAATATCTTAAAGGAATTGTTTACAACTGGTCTTACATAAGCATTGTTTCTGGAGATCTCAGCAAAAGTTGTTAAGCAATCCAGCTCAGCTATTTTTTCAGCATTTACTAGAATTTTAGCAATTTCTTTATGCACTGCATCCCTAATTTCACAGAATAACTTATACTCGAGATCATTAATTTGATCCTTAGCATTCAGAATTTTTGATTCGTAATCTTTTAATTCCGAAGTGATAAACCTCTTTCCATTTGTTACTTCTTGCTTTTGAACATAATTTTCAGGTACTAAATTCAAGTAGTTCTTGCCTACTTGTATGTAGTAACCTAGCACTCTATTGTATTCAACTCGAAGTGCTTTTATGCCTGTCTTTGTCTTTTCCTCTAATTCATAATTTATAATCCACTTTCTACCGCCTTCAGATATTTTCCGAAGGTCATCTACTTCTTGATTATAGTTATTCTTTATTATTCCTCCATCTTTTATAGTAGCAGATGGAGATTCCTTTATTGCATTCTCTATTTTTTTAATTAGAGGATTTAAGTTGAATAATTCTTTAATGATCCTTTTAGGTGCATTTGATTGTAATGTCTTTAGTATCTTAGTAATAGATGGGATTGCTTTCAAAGAATTTTTAATCGAAATAATGTCCCTTGCATTCGCTCTTTTCAGCGAAATCTGACTCGCTAAACGTTCAAGATCTTGCACTGGTTTAAGAGTGGAGCGTAGGTCCTCTCTTGCAAAAGAATTGCCAACTAATTCATCAACTGCATCTAATCGCTCGTTAATTTTTTTGGGATCAACTAAGGGTCTTCGAAGTGCCCGCCTAATGTAACGTCCACCTAAAGAAGTACAGCTTTTGTCAAGAATTTCAATAAGAGTTCCTTTAGAGGTATTATCTCTAACATTTCTTGTTAGTTCCAAACTTCTAAAGGATGATTGATCAATAACCATGTATCCCTTCGTAGAATAAAGAGACATATTACGGATATTGTCTAATTTGGACTTTTGAGTCTCCATAAGGTAATCCATTAGAGCACCAGCAGCTGAAATAGCTAGTGGTTTGTCTTCACAACCAAAACCCTCCAAAGTTTTCGTTTTGAAATGCTCAGTTAGCAGTTGATAAGAACTTTCATTTGAAAAACGATAATCTTCAAGTGGAGAGATCATGACATTTTCAAGAGTCTCAAAAATACTATCGCTCAAATTATGCTTCTCAGAAACTATGCATTCAGTAGGTGAAATTCTATTTAGCTCGATCAATAATTCGTCTAATGGTTCGTTCTCAATAAAATGAGTTACTCTGAATTCACCGGTTGAAACATCAGCTAAAGCTAAGCCAAATTTCTTCCCTTTTTCAAAAATGGAAATGATATAATTATTTTCATTCGATTCTAACATTGCAGTTTCAGTAATTGTCCCTGGAGTTAAAATGCGAACAACACCTCTTTTTACAAGTCCTTTTGCTTCACTTGCATCTTCTAGTTGATCCACGACAGCTACTTTGTAGCCATGTTTGACTAGCGTCAACATATATGCGTCGACAGCTTTTGCAGGAACACCTGCAAGTGGTTCACCTGATCTGGCAGTAAGCGTAATGCCTAAGATTTTCGCTCCAAGCTTCGCATCATCACCGAATAGCTCAAAGAAATCTCCGACTCGGAAAAGTATTAAACAATCTGGATATTTTCGCTTAAAGGAAAGATATTGTCTCATCATTGGAGTAGATTTTGAGGACATTGATTTTACCTG
>JAUVZH010000126.1 GCA_030602675.1 Candidatus Heimdallarchaeota archaeon
TTCAGTTCCGTCTTCAAATGGTTCTGCATGTGTTTCTTCTATTGAGTCAAATTTCTCATCTGGGGGTGGTGGAACTGATTCATCATAAGTAGGAATATCTTCTTTAGGAACATCATTCTCTATTTCATCTTCCTCAGAAGACCAATTTTCTTCCTCCGACATAAAATAACTCTCACATTTTTACAAATTTTTCATAGTATAATTATGGTTAATTGTAAACTTGAAGTAATAATAACTTTTTGTGGAAGAGATTTTTTGAGTTTTTTAAGACAAAATCATTGTTCTGAAGTTGGTTCCACTTTTTTTGGTTTAGTTTTTTCTAGTTCTTCCTCAATAATCTTGTATAGTTTTCTCACTCGAATGTTGGTGTTTCGTTCAGGATTGCAAGGAGGATCAGCTTCAGCTAAAGGACAATCAATGCATTTTTTCCTATTAGCATTACGTCCTCGACTTAAACCATACAAATTGTTACCTGCAAGTAGGAGAAATACTAAAACAACTCTTAACCACCATAGAGGAACTTCAATAACAATTGCACAATAAGCTCCGATACCAAAACCTGCAATGAATCTGGAAATAGCTTTTAACCATTTATTCTTTAATTGAAATAATTTATGTAAAATTGCTAAACCAAAACCCGTGAAAGGCAAAATTGTAATTACATAATGATTGAATCGAAAAACATTAGGTGCAGTAAAGAATAGAATAGTATAAAGTATATATGCAGAATATATCATTGAACAACCAATGCAGAAGTTAAATGAACCAATTTTAAAAGTGTGATTATCATATCTACTGCATGAAGGATGGTGACCAAGAATTCTCCAAGCTTTTACTTTAAAGATAGCCCATTGTGCATGAAAAGGAGTGCGTTTTTTCAAAGTGATTTCTTCAGAGAGATATGGACTAGTTATATTCTCTGAACTTGCATCAGTCAATCGTAATACTCCCAAGTTAATTCTAGTATAAATTGAATATTACTTCTTATTGAAGAATTTATCTATTTTAAAACAAATATCCTTAAGATAACACAAAATATGATTCTCGCCAAAAGCTCTTTAAAATGAAAAGCTAACTTAATTAATCGTAATTCAAATTACCCATAATATAAGGAATGGATTATTATGACCGCCGTAGATAGATATTCTATTAAGTATAATGAAGAAGTAAAGCATTTTGACAATCATACAGATGCAGTTGTTTATGTTTTGAGCTTGCCTTCGAATAACGAAAAGGTTGATATTAAGAAATATGGAAGTTGGCAAAAAGTATTGATTCATATTATCGGAGAGGTAAATGAGATACAAAGATTAGTGAAAGTAGTAGCTGGTTGGGAAAAGAAGACTAAATAATTTCTTTTTTCTCAATTATTCTTTATTTTACATTAAGATAATATTGGGCAGAGGTTTTTTCATTTATTTTAGTGTATAAACATAATGAGTAGTTAAAGGAAGTTCAGATTTTTGATATCAGTAAGAGAAGCAGTTTCTTGGAAAGCATATAAAGAAGCATGGAATAATGGAATGAAGCATTTGCATTGGTTTACCGAAGATATTCTATTTGATTATAATAAGGATGAAGAACTGTTAGAATTAAAAGAAGACTTCAACAATTCGCAAAATCTCTTCCTGGAAGCAATTACAAAAAATGAAGAAATTCAAGGAGTACTTGGTATTAAAATTCGTAATAACATAGCTTCTTTTAGAAGATGGGAACCAGCTATTCCCAAAGTAAACCAAGATAGAAAAATTGGTAAAATCCTAATTAAAGAGGGAATCACTTTACTAAAAAATAAAGGAATAAAAGAAGTAAATTGTATGCTCAAGTACCCATTTAATTCTCCTGAATTTGCTAATTGGCATAAAGATCTCTACAAAGATGCTGGTTTTAAAAAGAGAAAAGCTGATGGTGTATCTTTGCTTCTTAATTTTTCTAATAAACGTAATATCAAAGTACAGAATTCAGACATTGTGATTGATAATTGTAAAGATTTTTCACTAAATGAGCTTGTTGATTTTACATTAAGAGCTTTTGGATTAACTAAAGAAGATCGGGCTATTCATGGTGACGATCAAGTAGTTTCTAATCCAGAAGTGTGTTTGAGAGTTCTACAAGCTATAAAAAAAGGTAATTTTGGAAAATCTAATCATGATTTTTGGAAAGTCGCTTTAATCGATGGTAAAATTACTGGTTTAATAGTTTCGTTTATCCCTAAGATAGCTTCTAGACCAAAACATGGTGTCATTGGGCAACTAGCTGTTTCTCCTGAATTCAGAGGAAGAGGGATAGCGTCTAACTTGATTTCTAAAACTCATGAAATCTTTAGGAATGAAAATTGTAAGTATGGTTTTGTAGGAACTCCAATTGCTAATATTGGAGCAATAAAGTTATATGAAAAATTTGGATATGAAATAACCTTTAGAATGAGCCATTTTAGCATGTTTATAGAGCATTAATAGCAAAAAATTTGTACATAAAAAATGGCGAAAAGGTGACTATTTTAAGCGTTTTGCAGACTCAAACGGATTGAGAGTACTGCAATATTCTTTTGTAGTCTTTTTCCTTCGGAAATCCTACACAACAACAATACCAATCCCATGCTGTTATGAGTCTTTTCGGAGGCTTTCTTTTCGCCAATTTAATATTAGGCATTATATTTAAAGAACATATCATAAGCATGAATAGTATAATTTCTTATTGCACAGCAACCGAAAGAAGGGAAAAATTAACATGAAAGTGTTAAAAAATAACTGACCTTGAATTCTATTACAACACAAAACCCTGTGAATTAAACTATTTGACTTTTTTTATCCATTTATCAAGAAGATCTGAATATTGAGCTACTGCTAACCCATACTTAAATTGAGTTTTATCTCCTTGTTCTTCTATTTTGATGATTTTCTCTACACCTATAGTAAACTCATCACTGCATTTCTTACAAATAACACCTTCAAGAGTTGGGAACAGACCAATTGGCATTTTTTCTATTAAATGAGCAGTTTCATATTTATCTTCAATTTCAGCTTTATCTTCAAGTTTGGTTAATTCCGTTTTCTTAGTCTTGTTTTTCGTAGTTTTTACAATTATGTTAGATTGTTGAAAATTCATTCTTATAATTAGATCATGAACTTGCTTCTTATGTTCCTCCATATGATTTTCATAGATAGATAATTGTGATTGACAATAGAAACAATGATCTTCTTTTCTTTTACTAAAATTATCCATTTCATTAGGGTAAATTACTAGAAACTTCTCCAAAATGCTTTTAGTAGCTTCATTAGTAAAATTCTTACTTAATTTGAGATATTCATTATAGCGTTCACTATTTTCACTTTTCATTACATGCACCTCAAAATATCTATTACAATAATACGGAGTATATTTAAAGCATTCCAGTGAAAAAAGGTTAAAACCATAGTAAAAATGATAGAATAGTGAATAATTAAAATAAAAAAGCAAAACCAGTTTGTTAAATAAAGAAATGTATTAAATATATTTCAAATAGTAAAGCATAATGTTATTTTAGTGTAGAAAGTAATTCAATGTGTGAGTTAAATGAGATTATTTCCAAAAAATAAAGCTACTAAACAAGTCTTCAATGTTGATAAAAACGAACTGATAATGAGAGATCATTTAGCTGCTGATAGAACATCTTTGGCTAATGAACGAACACTATTAGCTTATATTAGAACGGCATTAGCATTAGTTGCAGGTGGATTTGGTTTGATCAAGTTTGTAGAAGAACAAGCATTCATTATCTTAGGTTGGATTCTTGTTCCAATAGGAATTGCTATTTTATTATTCGGAGCTTTTAGATTTATCATATTTAGACGAACAATCAAGAAATTAGGTTGTAGCTATAATGTAAATGAAAATGAATCCAAGAAGAATTAGGTTCAAAAATTCTTAAAAATACAAATAGATTTATTTTTCTGATATTATATAGTTTAGTAACAATTCAAAATCGGGAGTTACTACTTTGTTATTTGAAAAGGGGATAATAAAAATCATTTATCTGCAATTAGCAACAGGAATTATTGGTTTTATTGGAGCAATTTTCTTAATGGTTGGATTAACAACTCCAAATTCTATTTATCCAAATAATTCATATCATCCTGGAAGGACTTTTTTGCATGATTTGTTTGATTACAATAATGAGTACTTTTCTTATACAAATGCTGATTATGGAATAATATATGCTATAGCTATTGGAATACTTCTCATCAGTTTGTTCACTATTTTGGGTTCAATAATACCAAAATTGGATGTTTTTTCCAAGTTAAATCCATTATTCATAATCTTGTTCATATTCTTCCTTGTTCCAATGTTTATTCCAAATTACTATTTCTCACCAATGAAATATCTGACATTTGATTTGACTGGTATTGTGTCAGATGTTGCATATTGGACTATGAGAGATGTGAATGAATCATACAGGCTCGAGTTAGCTAGTGGTTTCATTCATTGCATTATTGCAATAGTTATACTAGTAATTGCATTTTTCATGTCAACAATCAGCATTTTCAAGAAATTTACTGAAAGACGAAAATCTTCAGAAGAAATAAGAGAAATGAATACCTTTCAATTTGATGTACATAAACTATATCAACCCAAAAATATTTTCAATATCCTATTATCGATTTTCGCAGTCATTTTAGGCATTGGAATTATGAATGGGTTAAATAAGCCATCTTATGATTGGATATATCGTGGAGATCCTCCAGATCCTTTATACAGAAATCCTAGTTTCTTACGACCAGAAAGACTTTTCTTTGATTTTTCTGAAGGAACGTATCATTATAAACAATACATTGATGTCTCAGCTTTACTTTATCTTCTCATTGCTTTGTGTGTTGTTTTAGCTGGCATTATGTTATTGATATCTAGTTTTCAATTATTTAATCCTACATTAGCAAAAGGACCCCTTGTCTTCTTTTCAGCTATTCTTCTATTCTTACCAATATACACTGTTGATTTTGGTTGGTGGGGCGAAGTATGGTACCCAACATTTGTGCAGATCTTCATGGAACTAGATTACATCTTTTATCAAGCAACTAGTACTGGTGTTAGATTTATTCAAGGAGATATTGATTACCAAAGAATAGTAACATCAGATGGTAATTTTCTATATTCATCTATGTTAATGTTGATTGTTGTTTTTGTACTATGCATAGGAAGTTTAGCACTAAGCTTCAAAAAACAAGAAGAAATCGATGAACTAATTGTTAGACCAAAAAGAAGAATGGTTGTTGAAGTTCCAGAAGCAACTCCAGAAGAAATAATATTGGATGCTGAAATAAAGAAAGCAAATCTTAAGCTTGTAGAAGAACTGCTAAAAGATAAATGACTATTAATATCAAATATTGAATGATTCCGGGTGAATAAAATCACCCACTTTTGTTTTTTAAAAATCATAAGATATTAAAAATTGTTTAATAAAAGAAAGGGATAACCCTTCTAATCTAATAATCTAACTTGTCAAATAGACGCATTGTGTCTGCTTCAATTTCCATTTCATCAAGAAATCTCATAGCAGCTCTGTGAGGATCACTAGAACGATAGATGTATCTGCCAACGATGACAATATCTGCACCAGCTTTTAATGCATCTGCTAATGGTTTGCCTGGTTTAAGACCACCAGCTACAGCAGCTAATCCGCCTGTAATCTTCTTTATGCGTTTTAAGTCACCCCAAACACCTCTTGAAGCTGAAGTTCCCTCTTTCTTAACTGCTCCTTCTTTTTGGGCTATTTCTTGATCAATACCTCGATGTAGAATTACTACTTTTGGTTTCTCTTTTAGCTTCTCAAGTGTTGCTATAAATTGTGTTTGATTAGTGTTTAGTGAATCAACCCAAGCATGTACTCCTCTTTTGTTACACTCTCGAATGAATTCTTTAATAGTAGATTCAGGAGCTACTCCAGAAACAACGACAGCGTTTGCTGTAGCATCAGCTGCTGCTCCAACTTCTGCTCGCCCAACATCCATTGTTTTCATATCAGCAATGATATATGCTCCTGGTTTTAAAGCTCTCATCTTTCCAATTGTATCTTCAATACCATATTTCTTGATGTAAGGAGTACCAATTTCAATAATAATTCGATCAGATTTAGGTAATTGTTCTACAATTTTCACTGCAGCGGATAGTGAACCTACATCAAGAGCAATTTGTAAGTAAGGTGGATCCCATAATGTTTGAGGTCTGAATTTCATTACTGGGTGTCTAGCTCTATCTTTCTCAGCAATTAATTTCTTTAATGGTGGGTAATTGCTTAAAGCTCTTTTAATAGCTAATCTTGTTGCTCCATAATTATAATAGTAAATTTTAGACTCATCTTCAGCTTTAGGATGGATATAAACACTAACAATGCAAACATAATCGAATATTTTGGCTTGAGGAATATCTCCCTCTACTGCTGCATCAGCTACTGCTTTAGCAACAGCCATCTGAGCTGGACCAAAGATTTTTTCTGCTTGATCTAAATTGTCAATTGTAACCTTAGGAACAATTAAAGTTCTTGGATGTGGACATAAGTTTGGTTTAATTAGAGCTAAAAGGGGTGTATGCCCTTGTGACAATTGAGTCATACCGTTAGCAAAAGCATGACCAACAGGTCCATCTTTATCTCCAATCATTAAATCAATATGTGCAAGCTCGTTACCTTTGCCTTGGAGAGCCTCTCCAATAAAAAAGTCTGCCAATTTTTCTAAAACCACCGTGGGATTGGTTATGTTTAAACTACGAATGCTTTCGTTTAATAAATCTATCTGATTCGTTGTTTTAATAAAGTAACTAGTTTCCAGATAGTACTCTTTAATGTTTTATTTTGCTCAAAGACATAATTTTTTCAAAAAAACATCGGAAATATGGAAAAAATTTTTTTAGAGTAATGTTTGTGTTGATATTATGTGGAGAAAAAGTCCAGTTTCTTTTCTAAAAGGGAAGAGACCATTAGTTATGGCCCATAGAGGGGATTCAGCAAATATACCGGAGAATTCATTACAGGCATATGAGGATGCTTTCAAATTAAAAGTCGATGTTATTGAAACTGATTTGAGAGTTACAAGGGATGATGAAATTGTATTCTTTCATGATGCAACAGTAAATAGAACAACAAATGGTCGAGGAACTGTAAAATCATTCAAACTCAAGGAGCTAAAGAAACTCGATCAGGGGTATCAG
>JAUVZH010000371.1 GCA_030602675.1 Candidatus Heimdallarchaeota archaeon
CCTCTTCTTCCAATGGTTCCAATGGTGTAACAATTAATTTTCTGCGAATATTATTTACAGCAATTGCATTTTCTAAGGACATACCAAGAACTAATGCTTCTCTTGAACTTTGTCCTTTTCGAGGATCTCGCCATTTTTGTAAAACACTTGCAGCATCGGCAAAATCAAATATAAAATCAGGATCGCGCCAAATCGTCAGAGGATCTGAAAATCTATCACGACTGATCATGTGTATTCTATGAGGCATCTTTTATGCTTTCCTTTATCCATTAAAGCTGTAGTAATTGTAGTAGTTGCACTTTGGATTATATGTGATCAACTAGCAACAATTGCTCATAACTTGCTTTTAATTGCTCAATGACTGTTTCTTGGATTTTCTTTGATTGTTTACCAATTCCTTCATATTTTGTGATGATTTGTATTAACTCCTCATCTGTTAATGCTCTCATCTTATCGATGTCTTCTGAGATCGAATCGACAGTTGTTAATTCACCTTCAGATTTAATTTCTCTTCTAAGCATTGTTTTAACTTCTTGAATGGCATCATTGATTAGATTTCTTGGGATATCAAATAACTCAACAATGCGTTTAGCGTCATCAAGAGTTAGCATTGAGACATCATCAGAGAAATAGAATTCATCTTTTCTAAGGACCGTTTCACCGATTAAACTGTATAAGGTACGTAAATCAACATGAGGAGTTCTTTCAGGATCATGGATATCAATCAGTGATTTAAAGAACATATCTCGAGTAATTTTCTTTCTTGCATAAGCTTCAGTTTCACCAGATTTTAAAGCACCAGGAATGGATAAATCAGCCATTAAACCAATAAACTGAATAGCTAATCTGCTCACACCTTTCTTACCAAATGTCTTTACTTTCTCCAATAGTTGAACCAATGCTGGGTTTGCTGTCATTGAATTAAGACATAGGGTGAGATGCTCTTTGAACATATCTTCAACGATATTAATTCGCTCTAATTTTGTTCTTGCTGGCCATAGAACTTCCGGGATACGATTAATGATTGGCTGAGCTTCTTCACCAAAAACGCTAAGAGGAGCGTTAGAAGTGAAGATCATTGCACCATCAATAAAAGCTGGACGACCTTGAATACTATATTTGATTCCACTTGGATCTTCTAGAAAGCCCATTAAAGCTTCTAGAAAGTTCAATGGTAACCTTTGAATTTCGTTTACAACAACAAATCCTTGTGAGAGAATACCTACTTTGTGAGCCATTGGTGAGAAAGTTGTAGATGTCTCACCACCAAATAACTGTTCCAAGTTCTCTACACCAGCTAAAAGCATGTACAATCCTTCAGGATCATTACGAGGATCAATTTGAGCAACATTAACTACTGTTTTCTCAGCTTTAACAGCATTTAGAGCTTTAAGCATCAAATTAGCATCAATTGTTAAAACATCAGATATTCTATCTAAGTTAACATCAGTAGATGCTACTTTCTTTATTGAGTTCATAATGTTCTTTTTACAGAAGGGACAAAGACTTTTCAAAACTTCAGCAGATGCTTCTGGATCTTGCTTAAATGTTTCTAATATATGAATTAAATAACCTGCATCTTCATTGAAAGGACATCCTTCAATATGCCATTTCTTTTCATTAATCGCTTTGGTTAAGTGTTTTAACAAGGTTCTTGCAAATAGAGTTTTAGCTTCACCTGTAGGACCAATTAAAAGTACCTTTCCTGATACTGCTACTTTATCCATAACAATTCCTTTTGAATGTTCATTACCACGAACTGTTGGATCATCATTTATTTGCTTTCGTAATTCAGGTTCATTCAAAAGTCTTCTAACAGAACATCCTTTATATCCTTTCTTTGCTAAAGATGCAATTGTTTGTGTCATTTTTCTTTCTTCCATTAATTTTTTTTATTTTTTCTTTTCTATTTTCTTAGTTTTTGTAGGAGATGATTTCTTTTTAAGCATTTTTGGTTTTATTCCCAAAACCTCAATGTACTCATCTAACCAATTAAAACTGGCTAGTATATCTTCCTTTTTATTCTCATGAATTTCCATAACATTCCATAACCTGTCAGTTAATCTGATTAATGAAAATGCTTCAATAATTTCTGAAGATGTTAAGGCTATAGCTTTTTCTGCATTATAACTAGCAATTAAAGCTGGAATGTTAACCGACCCATTATTCCATACAAACATTTCCCAGAGATATTCTTTAATTTTGGACAATTCATCCATTTTAGCAGAATTGACTAAGAAAATTGTTCCATCAGTTTTTTTTAGCAATGCACTACGTAATTCTTGGTCGAAATTTGGTTCTTCAGTGCTAAAAGTATACAATGGAATCTTTTCTTTAGGATCTAATACATTTTCTTTGATAACATCGATTATGTAATCCCTTGTTTCTGTTTTCTCTCCGATAAAGAGAATATGTTTTGGTGGTTTTTGTTTTTTGAACATCTGTATTCCACCTACTCTGGAACAATCAATTTCTCAGTGATTACTACTTTTGAAGAATAGTACATCAATGGAATTTGAGATATCGTTTTGAGAGTGGTTTATGCTAATAAATTATTTTGTCATTCTCTTTTTTATAAGATTATGCCTTTTTAGTGTTTGTATTTTGTTAGTAAAAGATAATTTATCTTGAAAACTAAAATAACGTTCAAATAGTTAATAATGTAATTTCTTCAATGCGGAACCTAACAAAGAGCTGATACCATTGAGTCAAGAACAAGAAAATAATACTATGTCAGCAGATATTGAAGATGATGAACCAGTTCAATTATGTAGAGATTTTTCAATACCAAAAAACATCAAATTAACTAAAATTATCATTGCAATTTTAATAAATTTTTTAATTGGTGGTGCAATGTTTGCATTATCAATTGTATATTATATAACACATCCAACGGAATCAGTTTATCTAATAGTATTTGCTGTTTTTATGACGATAATAGGTGGAGCATTACTGATACAATTTCCATTTGCTTTTTCGAAAGCATTAAACAGTCAACTAATTCTTGGTGAAAAATCAGTAAAATTCCGAAACACTTTTTCATGGACTAGAATACCCTGGATAGATATTGAAGAAGTACTCATAACAGAGAAGTTAACAAAAGAGTTAGTTTCAAATGAAATAATTGGTATAGATTTGATTCGATTTAGAACCATAACTAAGGGACATTATTTTATGGGAGAATCTTATCCAATAGAAGAAGCTATTCAAATAAAGGAATCAATATTAGAAGCCTTTCAGATTGCTTTAGAAGGAACGGATTATATAGTCGAAGAAAAACATGAACGACCATCAATAAGATCTCGAATGATTTACTTTAATAAAGTAATTCGGGATAAGATAACATAAAAAGAAAAATATTGTGAAGCATTGAGTAAATACAAATGCTTCAGTGTTTCTATTTGGTTTCAGCTTTCATTCTTGATTGTGCAATCAATTCAAATCCCATTGCATTACACATTACTGGATTATCTGGAACAACAACTTCCTCTGGTGATTTGACGATGTTTTCTTTCCACATCATTTCCTTAAGTACATCTCCAAAAACATATGAACCTCCACCAGTTAGGATTACTCGTTCTATCC
>JAUVZH010000441.1 GCA_030602675.1 Candidatus Heimdallarchaeota archaeon
AAATTGAAGGATGAGGGCGTTGTTATTACTGAAGAGCTTTTCTGGGAAGTTACAAAGCTCATCAGTGACAAGACATACACCGGTACTATTCACCTTATTTCTGGCAGTCCTCAACTAGAAATCACACCCCAATATAGTAGCTATGTTTTGAAGCAACTTGAGATTCTCATGATTGCTTTTGAAAGGAATATAGCAAATGAACGCATTGCACCAATTATTCTCTTACGTAGGTTACAAAAAGATCTTGTCAGTCTGTATGATTTCACAGAATTCCATTCAAAAAAAGAATAATATATGATATCATTAATCCGCATATTCACCTTCAGGAACAATGATTATTTGTCTTGAAATTGTTGTTTCTCTACTTCTTGTTTTCAGTTTATCAAAATTATTTAATTTCAATCTTAATGTTTCATATCTTGAAATCCTTTCAATTTCATAAAAAGCAGTTATCAGATATAAAAGAGAGAAAATGATTGTAATTCCCCAACCCCAGAGAATCAATGTCGTTGGTGCTATGATTACATAAAAAACAGTAAATAAGTAGAATTCAGGAACTTTAACAAGTGATACATACAGTGGACCAAACAGATCATGAATATCTGGTAGTGCAAAGACCAACATTGAAATTAGAACATAAAACCATATCCAATAAAAGACTGTTCCTTCAATAAGTGTATCTAACCACTGAAACAAAAAAGCACCTGGCATGACCCAGCCAACAATGATTGGTAGATTAAGTATTGGAGCCCAGAAGAAGATTATACCTTCTCTTACACTTTTCAATTGCTTTGTCAATCTTATACCTGTTCGACTCCATCCCAAACCAAAAACTATTGTTTGTGTAGTTGGATATTTTAATCGTTTTAATGCAAGAACATGCCATACCATATGCATAAGAGAACCTGGCAACATTAGATATTCAAGAATAACAACAATTCCTTTGAGGAAAGGTAAGAAATTAACTAGCATAGCTATTAATACATTGATAACGATTGAAAAAATAAAGATGAAGAGTATTATTGAACCTAAAGACATTCCAGTTATTTTTATAATATTCAATAACCAATCTACATAATTCTTAATTGTAACAGTTTCTGTGAGTAGAATTATTTCAAACCCAATGTTCAGCATATTACTTCAACTTTATTAGTGATAATTTCAACTGCATTAGTTCACGAATGATTGAATTACTTAACAAGTATTTCAATAGCTAACTTACTATTTTTTCTATTTAAGTAGCTAATTCAAGATAATTGTAACTTTTTATGCTAAATTTTCGAGTAAAGAAGTGATAGACTATTTGGTTATGAATATGGAAGAAGTGAAAACAAGAAAATATAGTAGAAAAACTCTTTCTGAAAAGAGAATTGCTGAAATTTTGAGAACTCATCTCGTATCTCTTGGATACTTAGTTGTAAAGGAATTAGTTCTGAATGATTTTCATTTCCCGATCAAGAGGCTTGCAGGCAAGAACATTTCCAAAGTAAGAATTGATGTTGCTGCATTGAAAGATAGTAAAATAACTTTTATTGAAGTTGAAAACGGTTTATGGGTTACTCATCCACTGCTATATAGAAAATTTGCACACCGAGTGTTGCTTGCATATCCATCAAGTTATAATGCTCCAACAGATGAGAAACAAATCGAAATGGCAAGAAAGAATGGAATTGGTATTGTAAAAATCAATGAGTTAGGATCTATAATACCAGTTTTGAAACCTGTTGATTATAAAATAGCACCATACATTACAAAATCCATTGCAAGTCTAATATCTAAAATAAGATGAGCTAGAAATCTTGAATGTATTGTTTTAAATCAATAGCTAAATTATCAGGTAAAAGCTTGGGATTTTTTAGTAATTTATCTAATTTACTTAACGCTCCTTCTGAGATTAACGCATTGCTGTTATTGTCTTTGTATAATTGCTTTAATGTTGAAACAATATCAGAAATTACATACCCATCATCAATTGCCCCATTAAATCTAGTATCTAAGCAATGCCAAATAAATTCCTCATCGTCAATAACTGGACCCTCCAAATATTCAGCAATCTTATTCATCAATTTCCTTTTTATTCGATCTAACTTTGACTTCTGTTCTTGGGTTTTTGAAGATTTTTTATTCTTACCTTTCCCAGTTGTTTTCGGTTCAAAAGGAGTTGAGGTATCATCGGAATCTTCTTCAAAAATATTGCTCTTTTTTGACTTGTAAAAAACACCAGTTGAATCAAGATGAGGTAATCCAGCTGATTTCAAGTCATCAGTAGCAGCTAAGAATAAACTAGAATCATTATCCTTATCTTTAGATTTACTAAATTCACTATTCAATTCAACTTGTTTTTTCCAAGGATCTTGTTTTTCAGAAGTACTCTTTGGTTCACTTTTCACATCAAATCTATATTCAAAATCCTCATCTACATCTGTTTTTGAGGTTTTCTTTTCAGACATATTTGTTTTTCGAGGTTTTTTCTTATCCTTCACAATATCATCTATTTTAACTAAACTATGTTTAATGGATTTCAAAACATTAGTGACAATTTGAGAAAAATCTTGAGAAATTCTTCTTGCTTTACCAACATTGCCAACTTCTTTCAGGGATGATAAATAGGACCATTGGTCTAGAAGCTTTGCTGCATCTTTTCCGTTCACAAATCTATCATTTTCAGGTAATGCTCCTAATAGTCTTACTGTAATTTCTAACATTTGATTTATAGCAGATATGTTATCACCCATTTCGAATAGCTTACCTACTTCTCCAAGCATGGTGAAAATATCCCTTTCA
>JAUVZH010000326.1 GCA_030602675.1 Candidatus Heimdallarchaeota archaeon
ATAGGATATGGTAGCTACTATTTATTGTCTAAAAGAAATTCAGAACCTGCATCTGACTTCTCAGTCACCACTCTATCAGGTAGTAGTTTCACCCTTTCTGCTTATAGAGGAAATGTTGTTTTGTTAGATTTTATGAGTGTCAATTGTTCACCTTGTAAAGAACTCATGCCTGAATTAGTTTCAATTTCTGAAGAATTTAACGATAGTTTGGTTATACTCTCAATAGATATAGAAACTATTGATGATACTGTATCGGAACTTCAAGCATTTAAGGAAAGTTATAATGCAACTTGGGAATTTGCATTTGATACTGATGATTTGAATGAAAAATACTCGGTTTTTACGATACCAAAAACAGTTGTGATTGATACTGAAGGCTACATTACATTTGCAAAAGCTGGCTTATCAGCTGAAGATAATTTACGAGAAATTATCCAAAGTACCATCGAAGGCACTGCTGAAAGAATTAATACAGGTAAAGATGTTTCATTGTATGTTCTTGCTATAGGAGCTGGTGTTCTTTCATTCTTCTCACCATGTGCATTTCCACTATTACCAGGTTATATGGCATACAATTTAGATTTGTTAGTTAGAACAGAAAGTAAAGAAGAAACTCAAGAAGATGAAGAAAAGAAAGATAAGAAATCAATGTTACGGAAAAGGTTTTGGAAGTCTTTTCTATGGGGTAGTGCTGCGGCTTTTGGAGTTGCGCTTTTCTATATGATAATTGGATTGATTACTGCTTTTGTTGGAGAAATCGTAAGTGAGTGGGTAGAATACATAACACCTGCTGTTGGTGGTTTACTAATCATCTTTGGCATAATATCTCTTACACCTTTAACTCTGGACATGAGTAAAGCTGTAAATGCAATAGCAAATCTTGGTTCTAAAAGAAGGAAAAGGAAAAAGATACTCGAAGGTGAAGATGAGAACCAAATATTAACTACAGAAGAAGATGAAGCTCAAAAACAACCAAGTGAAATGCGACAATTACTACAATTATTCCTATATGGTATAACCTATGCACTTGCTTCGTTAGGATGTAACCTACCAATACTACTTTCATTAGTAGTTGGTGCCATTGGCGCAGGTGCGTTCTTTCAAGCCATTATCATATTTCTAATTTACTCAGTTTCTATGGCATTATTAATGATCGTTATAACCATTCTTGTTGGTTTATCTAAAGATACATTAATAGACAAATTACAAGCTTCAACAAAATTTGTGAAAATCTTAAGTGGGGTACTACTCATTTTAGCAGGTGGATTCCTCATTGGGTGGTTCCTTTGGAACCGTTATAAGGTTTAAATAATGCGAACAATAGAAAAAAATCAAGGTGAAAAATACTGATGCAAAAAAGAAAAGTTGGTTTAGCAATTATTCCATTAATGTTAGTTTTCTTACTAGCAAAGCAACCAGTAGAAGTACTGTCTACAAATCCTGAAGTTCTATCAGTCTCACACGTACCAACAAGTATCACACATTTGTCAAACGTAACGGTGACAGTGACTTTTGCTGATGATACAAATATTACTAGCATACAAATTCAATATTGCTCCCTAGAGCCAGTATTTGCTTGTCATATTGGTAATTATCAAATGGTAAGGATGAGCGCCAATACATGGTCTGGATCTTTTGAAGTACAAGAAGAAGAAGGAGTAATAGGTTATGAGTTAAAGATACAACATACAGAAGGTGAATTTGTTGCTCCTGATTCAACAGATTTTCTTGGTTATGATAATATACAAGAACCATCTACTGGAGAATTTTATTTCACTGTAAATATAGCTACTCCAACAGATGAAGCACCTGTTAACTTTGGTTGGCCTTGTGTAGTACTTACATTTGCCACATTTATCATATTAAGAACTATTAAGATTAAGAAAAGGAATGTAAAATTCTAAACATTCCTTTAGTCACTTTTCTTTTATAATCACTAAACTACTGTAATTTCGAAAGTGAGATTCGATTCACTTTTTATAGAATTTGTAATCAAGCAGTACTTCTTTGTGAGGTCTACACATTTTTCTGCTGATTTCATATTCTCCTCATCGTCTATCCCTATCTCGAGATGTACATCGACCTTTGTAAACATCATTCCTCTGTCTTCAGCTTGACCTAAATAACCTATAGCATCGATCTTTAATGTCTTTAAGCCAATGTCAAGTTTTTCAGCCATAGCACAAAAAGTTGTCAATTTACATCCGGCAACGGCACCAACAAATAGATCTTCAGGAGAATGAATACCGGATTTTCCTCCAGGAAATTCAGGAGGAGTAGCAATTTTGATTATTGGTTTGTCCTTATCATCTAAAAGATAGTTTCCAACTCTATCCTCAATCATTTCGATAATAGCATGATATTTGTGTTCTTCACTCAATTTTACATCACTTCTAGTTTTTTCTTATAATTATAAGAGAAATAATTAAAACCATTTAAAATTGCTTAATAATTAACTAATAAAATTTAGTAAGAAAATCATAAATAAATGGATGAATACAAGATGTCAGTTTATAAAGCACTTATAACCCTTTTACCTCATGAGTCAAAAAAACTCATTGCAGTTGGAATTACTACTCTTGATTGGGTTAGAGAAAAGATGAAGGAAGGGAGAATCTTCGTTTCTCGAGGAACAACAAATTCCTATGTTTTAGAAGAAATGTTGGCTATTTCAGATTTTGATAAAAGCAAATATGTTGCCGGACAAATTTTACCTGAAGGTGAAAGACTTACAGCAAATCCTAGTGATAAAAGATTACCTGAGATTCTTTTTACCGATGGTAAGTCTGGTGAAATGCCAGTTCATGAAGCAGTTGAAGAAATGAAAAAAGGAGATATAATCATTAAAGGAGCAAATGCTTTGGATCCCGATGGTGTAGCTGGTGTTTTACTTGCTCATCCTAAAGGAGGAACTGTAGGAGCATTCTGGGGGTCTTTAGTTGCCAAAGGATTGCGATTGTTAGTACCAATTGGTCTAGAGAAATTGGTTGCTCATTCAATACTTTATAGTTCATTAGACATGGGTATTGAGGAAATCGATATATCTGATGGGTATAAAACAGGATTATTTCCACTATTTGGCGAAGTTTTTACCGAGATTGAAGCTCTTGAGACTTTATTTGAGGTAGATGAAGTTATTCATGTTGCAAGTGGTGGTGTTGGAGGAGCAGAAGGTTCTGTAACTTTATTACTTGTAGGAAACGAAGATATTGTTAAGAAAGCCTTCAAGTTTTGCCAAAAATTAAAAACTGTGGAAAAATTCAAACCAAATACCAAGTAATAATTGAATTTAATTGAGGAATTTTTTTCCTCATTTTAAATTTATAGAGGTAACCTTAAGAGATAAAGTAAGAATTTCATATTGGTAAGAAGTAACTAGGAGTTAATTTGTACTAAAAAACATTCTAAATATTTGTGTGAGGATTTGAAAATGTCATTTACTAGCAGGCGTCGAGCAGTAGCAATTAAAATTAAAATTGGTGATTTATTAGCAGGTGAATTTGTCACTAATCAAGATGGTTCAAAAGCTCTTCATGTAAAAACAGATGACCATCTACGAAGAGCAAGAATTCTAGGAGAAATTACTAGTAAAAACGTCATTGATAGTGATGAAAGTGTAATATTCGATGTTGGAGATGGGACTGGAACTATCAAAGTTAAAGGTGGAGGTTCTCAGTGGTCAGGGCAAGTCTTCTTAGATATGAAAGATCTTAAGGAAGGTATACTTGTAGATATTGTTGGATTGATCCGAGAGTCTGCAGATAGTGAAGTATACCTTGATTGTGAATTATGTATTCCAGTGACTGATCAAGCTGTAAAGGTTCTAAGAGAACTGGAAATATCAAAATATTATAACCGTAAAGGATTGGGTTCAGAAGCGACAGCTGGTATCGAAAGCGCAATAAAGGGTCAAGTAAAACTTGTGGAAAGTGATGAAGTAAAAGATCAGATACTTGATCTATTAAGAAAACCTGAAAACCTTGAAGAGGGATGTTCTTTTGATGATATTAAACGTGCTTTAGG
>JAUVZH010000379.1 GCA_030602675.1 Candidatus Heimdallarchaeota archaeon
TATTTATTGATGGCAATCATGATGTTATTACCTTCACTTTTCCAATCATTGGTGAACAAGAGAGAGAACCATATTACATTACTTTGAAAGAAGCTTTACTACAAAGTCTATTACTTACATATAATCTTGAAGAATCTGAATTGGAAGGATTCATTAATCCATTGCCTGAAAGCGAGGAATTACAAATTGTGATTTTTGAGACTGAAGAAGGAGGTACCGGGATTCTAAAATCACTCTTTGATAAAACAACTGACCAATTTGACAAATTCATTTCTAATTTATTCAAAGTTTTACATGTCGAATCAACTGAACCATTTAAAGAATCAATGGATGCTTGTGTAACAGCTTGCTATAATTGTTTGTTAAGATTTAGAAATCAATTGGAACATAGATTCATTAACCGTCAACTATTAATACCGCTTCTCAAAGAAATCGCTAATTTCAAAGTTCTAGAGCAATTAACTCTTTCAAATGATAATAGAGAAAAATTTGATGATCTAAAGGATCAATGTGATTCTGTATTAGAAAAATTAGTCTTAGCAGTGATTTTTAACCTACAATTACCTTTACCAGATTCATTACATAAAACGTTTTATGATAAAGATGTGCCTATTGTAAAATCTGATTTCTTCTATGAGAAGGAAAATATAATCGTTTTTGTTGATGGTCCTATTCATGAAGAAAAACCTATCAAAGAAAGTGATGCTAAAAAACGTGAATTCCTTGAATCAAAAGGATATTCAATTGTTGTGCTTGATTTCAAAGATGGAAAATATGTTGATAATCCAGAATTAATTGAAAATGAAACTCAAAAATTGAGAGAATATCTCGACTAAAATAAGTAAAAAGTATAATAATGGACTTTAAATATAAAAGCAGTTATAGTACATTCGAAGGAAAATGAGTTGGGATAATTTTGATATTCGAGAAGGCTCACATTATGGTGGGGAAATGTACAAAAAAGAGGTTATACGTTATTATCAAACTTTAGGATATGAACTTCGTAAGACCTCTACTCATGAAGGTTCGTTAGAGGATCTTGTTTTTGAGAAAGAAAATGAAAAAAGATTATATGTGGAAGCAAAATCCAGTGGTTGCTCTATTTTTGCTAAAACTGATAAACTAAGAGAAGAAATATTCAAATACTTTTTAAAATGGTTAGAATGTTCTCCTGAAAAACGTTTTGAACTGCATCTATTTGTTCAGGAAATTACAAAACATGAAGAAACTCAAAGAGTACTAACCCATAAAGCAATACCTAATAATATTCTGGAATGGTTCAATGATAGAGAGGATTTAGATTTTGATGCTCATGATAGAGTAATCCTCGATAACACTACAAATAAAGACATCATAGAATTCTTCAAATCTACTTCAGTTAAACTATGTTCTGGTTATAAATTACATAACATAATAATTGAAAGAGAGGATATTATCCGAAGAGCACCCACTTCTTATGCTTTCAAATTACTTAAGGAAATCAAAAATAGACAATTACCTGTTGAGAAGAGAGCAAAGGTTATAGTAAATTTCTTGGAACTAGAATATCCTCAGATATTTTATCAAATTGAATCAAAGTATAAAACTAAAGATACTATTCGTAAAAAGCTTAATCCTAATAATGAATTTATCTTACATACACCATATTTTATGCCTTATGACTATGATCCTCCAATGTTATTCTCTTTTGATTCAGATTTAGAACCATTAAATATTGTAACTAAAGGTGAAAAAGCAGAAATTTCAATTAATGAATTACATCCACAAATGAAAAGACAATTACTATACGAACATCTTAGGAGATATCTTTTTTGTAAGGGGTTAACCAGAGATAAGAATAAATATTATTTTGCTTTTGAAGATCCCCTTGACCTAGAATTGTCTGATGATAACATAAAAATCGAAATTTCACGAGAAGATGGTGGATTAAAAACTGTAACTAGAGCGTTAATAAAAAACAATCGATTAAATTTCGTTGAACATCGATGTATTGAAATTGAATTAGGAGAGATTGACAATAAAATTGGTTTAGTTGTTTGGCCAGGTTTTATTTTTACCTATAATGGTGTTAGATATATTATTAGAGATGAACATGCAAGCAAAATAGCTAGTAAATATCTAACACCCGATTACAATCGAAATTTGAATAAAAGAAGTGAAATTAATTTTTGGAATCATTTCTTAACAAATGATTTGTTTAGACATCAGAAAGAAAGCTGGTTTGATAATTTCATAATTAAACCAATGAAAACTCATTATCTTAAATGGACATCAAAAACAGTTGAACTGGATCAAGAAAGATTGAATTTAATGTTGGAGAGTGAATGAAATAAAGACCTTTTATGTAGAAGAACCAGATTTAATTTTCAGAAATGGAAAAACTTGTTCTGATCCAAGCGTAGGATTACTAAATCATGGTCCAAATGGATTGTTGACAGATAATATTGAAATAAAAATAGGAATTATTGGCTCAAGAAAATCTAAATTTCATGCAACAGAATTTCTTAATAGATTACAATACATGATTTCTGGGAAAGTATATTCTGGTTCAAATGTACGTAGTATTGACTTTCCTGGTATTTCTCAAAATTCACCACTAGGATTCTATTTTCAGATAGATGAGAATTTTTGTGAAGTAATTGATGATTCAGTAATAGATGAAATTGCTAAAATGGAAAACAAAAAGGAAAGTATAGTACAATTTTCTAACAACATTAAACAAGCAATGTCTGATCTCAGTGGTTTACATCCAAAACCCGATTTAGTAATAATATCTATACCGGATATAATTCTTAAGAAATGTAGTAGTACATTAGACGAAAAAATCATCCTATCTCATCGCTATTTTGATGATTTACTAAGAATAGCAAATACTAATGATAAGGAACGACCTTTATTTTTTGATTTTCATAACTATATCAAGGTACTAGGTTTTGAATATAATCTAACTACCCAATTAGTAAAACCATCTACATTATCATGGAGTGGACCTCAAAGCTATGATCCAGCTTTAATTGCTTGGAATTTCTGTGTTGCTAATTATTATAAATCCACTGGAATTCCATGGAAATTAGCTGATTTAGAACCTGAAACTATTCATGTTGGCATTTCTTTTTATAATGATATAAATAGAAGAGATAATCTTGTAATTCGAGCTGCTATAGCTCAAGTATATATGAGAACCGGAGACTCACAAGTTGTTCGAGGATTAGAAATCCCAGTTAAAGATCATGAAGAAGAAAGAAGACAAACCAATTTAACATCAGAACAATCTAAAGAAATTCTCAATAAAGCTATTGAGCTTTATAGTAGAAAACAGAATAAAAAACCTTTAAGATTAACTGTACATAAGACTTCACCATATACTGAAGATGAACTATCTGGTTTTCACCAATCTGCTGAAGGTATTGAGATTCAAGACTATTTACATATAAAGGAATTAAATTCCCTAAGAGTTTTAACACCTACTAATTATCCTATTATGAGGGGCTCTGTTTTTCAAACTAAAAT
>JAUVZH010000032.1 GCA_030602675.1 Candidatus Heimdallarchaeota archaeon
AACTTTTTTTATAGACTTTTGTATGAGGGAAAGCTTCAAATAACTAGCTTACTAATCTGGCATATTTAAGCGTGAGTTAGAATGACTAAAAAGGATATTTTTTCTATAAATTCTCATTCGAAGTTATAGCATTATTCTTTAATTCCGTATTAAAATAGATAAATATTCAAATAATAACTTTCTTATTATGATAGACCAGAAATTTGCAATTTAATTAGAATTTGGTAGTTATTATTATGTCGTATAATCTTGAAGAAGAAATTCGTACTGTTAGTGACATAAAATTATTTGTCTATAGTACAAAAGGTGATGATCCCAAAAAATGTACAGCTATCCACCTTCATAAAATGGGAAAAATCATTTTAACATATAAAATTGGCAATGTTCCTAAAAATGCTGTTCTTCTCAATCCTTTCTCACAAAAAGCCCTTTCTATTGAGGATCTTCCTGCTATACATACTAAAGGTCTTGTGGGGCTTGATTGTTCTTGGGTTGAAGCAAAAAGGATTTTTGGTGCCGATGAACCTAGAGATGATGAACCTAAGAAAAAGGGTCGATGGCGTTTCATAGATAGAATTCTACCATATTTGCTAGCAGCTAATCCTGTCAATTATGGGAAACCTTGCAAATTGAGTACTGCAGAGGCATTAGCTTCAGCTCTTTATATTGTTGGTTTCAAGGATAATGCACGCAGGTTACTTGATGGTTTTAAGTGGGGTGAAAATTTCTTCACTCTCAATTTTGAATTGCTCGAAGCTTACTCAGACGCAAAGAGTAGTCTAGAGGTAGTTAAAATTCAAAATGATTACCTTGATGAACTATACAAATAATTTGATTTCTTTTAGAAATTATATTAAATAATGAAAATAAATGAACTATTGATTGAGCTGAACTCAAGTCATTAGGAGCTTGATATAATTGTTAATTGGTATTGTAGGAAAACCTTCTAGCGGAAAAAGCACATTCCTTAATGCTGCTTGTCTAACAACATCAAAAGTGGGTGATTATCCTTTCACCACTATTGAACCCGTACCAGGTACTGGTTATGTTAGAATCCCTTGTGTATGTAAAGAGCTTGATGTTGAAGATAACCCTCAAAATTCCTTATGTATTGAAGGTGTTCGACTTGTTCCAATTCCACTATTAGATGTAGCTGGTTTAGTTCCAGATGCCTGGAAAGGACGTGGGCTAGGTAATAAGCTATTGGATGACCTAAGACGAGCAGATGTATTAATCCATGTAATTGATTTTTCAGGATCACTGGATGCAGATGGTAATAACATCGAACGAGGTACATATGACCCAGAAGATGATATAACATTTCTAAATCGAGAAGTAGTAATGTGGTTAGATCAGCTTATCAAAAAAGATTGGACAAGAATTAGTAGAACTTCAGAAACTGAGAAAATCCCGATAGATAAGCTCCTAGCTGAAAAATTGACCGGTTTGCAAATTACTCAAGTACATATTAAAAAAGCTTTAACAAAATCTGGATTGAATATAGCAATACCAACGAAATGGTCGGATGATGAATTACTCAATTTCTTGACCATTTTAAGATTTATTGCAAAGCCAATGATTTATGCTGCTAATAAAATTGATCTTGAAGGATCAGATGATAATTATCAGCGTTTAAAAGAAAAATATGGTGATGATCTCATTCATTGTTCAGCTCTTGCTGAATATTTCTTGAGGAAATTTGCAGAAAAAGAGATTATCTCATATACTCCAGGTGATAGTGATTTTACCATTCAAAAACCAGATAAATTATCAGATAAGGATAAAGAAACTTTGGAGAAATTAAGAACAAATATTTTACAAAAATATGGTTCAACTGGAATTCAGAATTTAATCAATCGAGCAGTATTTGATATTATGAATGTTATTTCTATCTATCCAGTAGAAGATCAACAAAAATACACAGATCATAAAGGAAACGTTTTGCCAGATGTTTATCTTGTACCAAAAGGTACTACTGCTAAAGAGTTTGCTGGAATGATCCATCAAGATTTAGCAAAGTCATTCATCAATGCAATTTTGGTTAAAACTCAAAGACGTATTGGTGAAGGTTATGAATTGGAAGATGGTGATATCATAAAAATAAATGCTGCAGAGGGACATTAAAACAATAATTGGTGAACACAATGAGCAACGAAGAAGAGCAATATCCATTTTTGAAGAAGGAAATTGTTAAAGAAGAAAATTTGGTTCCACTAAAGTATGTTTGTGAGGAAAAAGCAAAACAAATCGAAGATGATATTGAAAAGGAAGTTGAACTAGCAGAAAAAATGAAAGACATGACCGATCCTTATCGTTTTGCTGGTTATGATCCAAATATAATTGATTTTATCCGTAGATGTGATACTGAAGAACAAGCTGTCGAAATAATTGTTTACCTCAAGAAAAAGGGTGATATAAGTAAATCTACTGCCAAAGACATCAAACAGCAACTTTCAAAAGCTGGTTTAAGAAGTTTCGGTGAAAAAAAGCAAACTGGTTTCTATTTCCAATATGAGGATTAATTTTCAATTGCTCTTTCTGCTTACAATTTAATAAAGTCCCATGGATGCTCTTCTTTTTCTAATCTACTTTCTACAATATCTTCTATTGTAAGATTAACTTCATTCAAAGCTCTTCTCCAACTACCAAGCCCTCCACCGTATTTTGCAGCAAACATTAGCGGTTTAGATATTTCTTTTCCACTAATTGATAAAATTGTTTGAATTCTTGACCACTTTGGATTGCTTATATCACAATCAACTCTTGGAATTTTATTTGTTAGTTTATATAATAATTTACTTTTTGCTTGGAGTTCTTTTAATGAAAAGAGAGATTTATCTTGATATTGGGTTCGTGGTTTGGGTATGAAGAAACCACTTGAAATCCTTAATTTTCTTATGTTTTTACCTACCTTTGCCATTTCTTCAGCTAATTTTGCAATTGCTTCAATGTCCTCTTCTTTTTCATCTGGTAAACCTAAAATGAAGTAGGCTTTTAATCGTGAAAGACCTCCATCAGAAGCTAAGGAAACAGAATTGATGATTTCTTCATTACTTACACCTTTACAAATTTGTTTGCGAAGATATTCTGTTCCTGCTTCAGGAGCAGTAGTTATTGTCCGTTGTTTAGCTTCTACTAGTAGCTTAACTAGTTCATGCGTGATTTTATCAGCTCTTATTGCTGGTAATGAAAAAGTAAGATCATCTTCCAAAATACTTTGACATAAATCTTCTAGATATTTGTAATCAGAAATCCCAGAACCAATTGTGGTTATTTTATTGACATCGCACTCTTGTGTTCCTTGTCTATAGAGTTCTTGTAGTTTATCTAATGAGCGAGCTCTTTTTGGACGATTGATTTTTCCTGTCAAGCAAAATGAACAACCACGATTACAACCTCTAACTACTTCCAACATGAAGGATTTACCGAAAACTCCATACCATGGATCCTCTTTCTCAACTTGAGCGATAATTTGTTTTACTGGATAAAAATAATCATTAATGTCACCTTTAGGAGCAAATCTAACCGATTTATCTTCATTTATCGATGGTACCCAAATCCATTCAAAATTATCTAATGATTCTAATCTTGTTGATCTTGTTTGACTACTCAGTAAACCTTCTCTTATTAATTGATCACAAACTGGTTCCAAATCACCTATCATAAATGCATCAATGAATGATGACATAGGGATAGGATTAGATTGAGCACAGGGTCCTCCCGCAATAATTAATGGATGACGGTCATCTCTATCCTTTGTTTCCAGAGGTATATGCGACCTTTCCAATATCTGTAAAACATTAGTATAGTCATCTTCATATTGAAGTGTAAAGGCAATTACATCCATTTCTCGTAGTGGTTTATCTGATTCAAGCGTATAAGGTTCTACTGATTCTTTTATTGGCAAAAATGTTCGTTCACAAGCAACTCCTTCATATGAATTCCATAACCTGTAAATCAGTTGTAAACCTAATGAAGCCATGCCTGCTCGATAGATATTTGGATAACAAAAAGCAATCTTTAATTTCATCTGTGAAAGGTCTTTCTTGACTGCATTAATTTCTTCTATATGGGCTTCTACTAGCTTACTCATACAGCCTTCCCTAACCTTTCTTTTTCTTTTGTTCTATTTTCCATTCACGTGAAGTTTGCTTTTGATCAATATGTACAAAAACATTGGAACCAATATTTCGATTTACAATTACTCCCGTTCCAATAGCAGAATTGTTCCCGACAATTACTCCGGGCATAAAGAATGTATTAATGGCTGTTTTTACATTATCGCCCATTATTACTCCAATTTTCCTTCTTCCTGTAGAAACAACTTCAGATTCCGTTTTATCTATAATCAATTTAGTTTTTACAATCTTATCATCTAATCTTAAATTGCCAGTAATTGTTCCAGCACCAAAATTGCAATGCTTCCCGATAATCGAATCACCAACATATGATAAATGAGCAATATGTGTTCCTTCAAAAACAATAGTATTCTTTAATTCACAAGCATTTCCTATCCGAACACTATCACCTAATGATACTCCTTTTCTCAAATAGCAATTAGGCCCAATATCACAGTTTTTGCCTATTGCCAAGGGTCCTTCTAAATAGCTCCCTGCTCTAATCCTAGAACCTTCACCAATTGTTACTTTACCAATTAGTGTTGCTCCATCTTCAATTGTACCAGATTTTTTCTCATCAATATAATTAATCAAAACTTGATTTGCATCCAGTAAGTTCCACAAATAGTTTATCTGCCAAAATTCCACGTCCTTTTTCTTGTATTTCATTGTATGGGTTGCACTTTGAGTTTTCGCACTAACTTCTTTGAAAATATCATTAACTCTTTTAGCTCCTAATGCACAGCTTGCCAAATAATCTGTAGCAAAAAGACCTATTCCTAAACATTGATCATTTTCTTGTTTAACTAAAGCGTATTTCCCTGTACCTTGTGCTTTTTTCAAGAAATCTTTGAAGAAATTTGGACTGAAAATAATATTACCATCTAACCAAAATGAATCCTTTGTTACGTAATCACTAAATAAATTACCCATTATCTCTTCTGTTATGCCTTTTTTTGGATCATAATCAATGATAACAAATGGTCCAATTTCATTAATAGGTGCACTTGTTTCTTGATAATCATCTAATGCTTTATACAATAAATGACGATCCTCTTTATTTGCTAATAGCAAAATCTTATCGATTCCAGATTTCTTGCCAATTTCATAAAACCATTCAATTATCGTTTTGCCTGCTACTTGCAATAATACCGCTGGACGATTTTTAACTAGGGGATATAATTGTTCATCGTTATTTTGTGAAACAAAAACAATCATAGCTTGGTTTTTTTTCGTTTTAGACAATTTAATCAATACAACCTTTATTTCTGTGCATATTTAATTTCTTTCTCAACAAGCGAGGAATAATACTCTAATCTTTCCTTTGATTCCTTTTGGGTCATAGCTTGTGATGTAACTCTGAAATACGGTTCTGTTCCACTTGGTCTTATTAACACCCAACTATCATCTTCAAAATTAAGTCGTAAACCATCCATTTTGAGAACATCTTTGAATTCATCTTTTGATGATAATTTTTCATCTAGTTTTTTGAGTACAATTTGCTTTTTATCATTTTGGCAATTTATTTTAGTTCTATTAACTGGAAAATCTTCTACCGAATCTACTAATTGATATAGCGGTCCTCTTTCATTAACCCATTCTAAAATTTTTATACCTGTTAATGGACCATCAGGGCATAAATGATGTTTAGGATGTATCCATGCACCACAAGGTTCTCCTCCAAAAATAGCTTTTTCATTAGCTACCATATTACCAATGGCAACATCACCTACTTTGGTACGCTTAACTTTTCCACCAGCATCAATAACCAATTTATCAATAAGCATTGAAGAATCAACATGGGTGATGACAATTCCCTTGCCAGAATTCTGCTCTACAACATATTTTGCATATAGAGATATTAACATATCAAGAGGCACAAATCTACCTTTTTCATCAACAGCCACACATCTATCAGCATCACCATCATAAGCTAATCCAATACTATTGTCATTCTTTTTCTCACTGAACTTTTTGACTGTCTCGAGTAATTGTGAGAGATTCTTTGCTTCTGGTTCAGATGGTCTTGCAGAAAAATAAGGATCAAACATACCATTAATTGAAATGAGATTTAGACCTAGTTCTTGATAGATATTTAATATTACTTCACAACCAGCACCTCCACCTGGATCAGCAATTACAGAATCAAATTTATCAGGATCAATTTGAGATCCAGCATCCAATAGCATCTTATTATAAATTTCAGAACCTAAAGCTTCCTTGTCTTTACCAAAATTCTTCCAAGAAACAATGGGTAAATCATTATTTGCAACAGCTTCTTCAATTTTTCTTTCATCATCAGGTGATAATCCCATACTTGTTTTATCAAAAACTTTTATTCCGTTGTATTCGGGTGGATTGTGAGAGGCAGTCAACATAACACCTGCGCACGCATTTGTTTTATGTGTATGATAGGCTAAAGCTGGTGTTGGAATAATTCCTTTTCTTTCCACACTAGAACCTCCTGCAATCAAACCAGAAACTATTGCATGCTCTACCATTGGACCACTAGAACGGGCATCTCGAGCAACAATAACATCAGAACCTGAATTATTACAAATAGCTTTACTTATTGCTAACCCAATATTTACAGCAAAGTTTGGAGGGATTTCAGCAACCTTTCTACGAATGCCTGAGGTACTAAAGAGTTTCATTGAGAATCATTCCTTTTTTATCTTAACATTGATTATGTGTAGAAATCAAATAAAAAAGCAATTCAAAAATTTATCTCTAAAATCATTATTTAGTTAAGAAAAGAAGCCAAAAAAAGAGAAGTTTTCCTCGCATTAAATGCGAGGTCATATTAACTATCTTGAATAGTGAACAAAGTTTCAATGTTGAGAACAATTTAACTTGTTTCAACAAAGTATTTTGATGATCTCATATCAAGAAGGTATGGTGCCTTTTTTACGAGGCCCTCTTTCGTTAAACGTTTTAAAGCATATCTAACAGTTCGTGGTGCTAGATCGCACTTTTGTATTAAATCCTTTGAAGTCAAAGGTCCCTGTTCAGATAAGAGTGTGTATATCGATCTTGCAGAAGGGGGTAATTGATCCGCGACAGTCAGCATTTTAATGGTCATCTCCAAGAAACAAGAGAATCAATTTTGATATAAAAGACCTCTGAAGAATTCTTACCCTATGTCTAGTAAAATTCTTCCTTGTTCTAGTAAATTCATCCGCATATTTTTTTCATTTTTTTGCCTATATTCCATTTTTTCACGGAATTTTCTCGCTTTTAGTTATATTTACATCAATTTTCACATAAATTGCTGTATTTTATTAATTAAGGTTTTTAATTCTGATTAAACCTTATCTATATAATCCCTATATTTTCTCTGATTTTATAGTTGGTGCCTTAGTATTTAAACACCAAGATTAAAGGTACTTTAATTATTAAGCACTCATAAAACTGGAAAGAAGTTAATGGAGAAGGTCTTTCAGTTATATAAAACCAGTTTAGAAATCAGTGGGATTTGTTAAGATGAAACTTATCAGTTAATATCAAATCTATAATAGAATAAAAATAGCTAAAAATGGAAAATAAGATAACGATGTTGGAAGAGGATACAAATCTTAGAGATAGTCAAGCATTCAAAGAATATGCTCTTGGTAGAAGTAAGAAAATACCACTTCCTTGGGCAACGATAATAATCTCTGGTGTGATTGTTGGAGCTGCTATAATAGCAACGAATATCTTAGCTGTTGCATTACACGGTAACCCTTATGCTTTTAATTTTATATTAGGATTATATGGATTACCTGCAGGTTTTGCATGTGCATGGAAAAATAAGACTTTTAGTTTACTGACATCCCTTAGATATTCGACCTTTAGTGCTTTAATAGCTACGGGGACTTTCTTTTTTATTTCTCTTATCTTTGTTTTAATAAACGCAAATGGGACTTTTGGTTATATTGTTGGAATCGTAGAGCTTTTGATTGCTTGTGCATTAATTGCAGTTTTCTTTGTCTGTGTAACTTTTGCAATTGGTGCTTTTTTCGGAACTTTTATTGCTGGAGTTAAAGATGCAAGAAAGTAAGCTCCATTTCCCTTTTCTTTTTCTATGAACGATAGAATTAAGTATAATGTATTTTATTAAAATTTAGAGTTAATATTTTTCTCTCATGGATGGAAGTGCTTAATATGTCCCCCAAGAAGAAACAAAAAGAGAAGAAATATCGTCGAAGAAAAGAATTAGGGCCATGGTTCCAAGTTGGACAAGTTCTTATTGTCCTAGGAGCGATTTTAATTATCGTTGCAGCAGTACTTGATTTGATTGAAGATCCATCAGGCACAGATGGTGTATGGTCCTCATATACTTTTGGTCAAATTGGTGTCCCCTTTTTAGCAGCTATTATAGCGATTGTAGTTGCAGTATTAATTATTTGGCTGGCAGTAGACAAAAGATTTCCATATAGTTTGCATTTGATAGCTTATGCAATAATAATTATTATTCTGGCAATAGTAGCTGGAAATGTGGGTGCATTGCTCGTTATTATTGGTGCTTTGATAATTATCTTCTACTATTTATCAAGAAACTAGCTTTTCATTAAGTAAAAATCCGGATAGAAAGAAATGTCTTATAAAACAAAGAAAACAAACAAAAAAGCAAAGATTTCCTCTGATACAAAAGAGAACATTGACTTGGTTATTAACGAACTGTCCATTATAATTGGCAGAAAGGGTTTACCTAAAGAAAATCCTGGACAAGCTCTTAATGATGCTTTTAATAATGCTGATGTACATATTACTGCTTTATGTATGGTATTGCCAAAAATCGATGAATCATGGTATGATACCGGTGCAAGAAAAGCACTAATTAAGATAAAGAAAAATCGGCAATTTATAACAAGATTGCTTATTGGCTTGGCTATTTTTGTTTCTGCACTAATAATAGCTGGTGCTGTAGTTTCTGCTCTCCTAATAGAGGGATGGGGCAAGTGGATTATTTTACTTTCAGCAGGTTTAGTTCTTTTTCTGGGAGCTACTAATATTCCAAAATACATAATTGGTCCCTATATCAGTAAAAGAGATGAAGATATATCTTCAAGACATAAAGAAGAATGTCAGATTTTAGATGCTTTTGTAAAGGAACTAATTCAATTAAGAAGAAAGTAGTTTAAACCTTCATTATGATAATGCAAAACATTAATTGTCCCAATAGAAAGTTTTTTCCAATTCAATAACAAATGTATATTAGTAAATAATAATAATAACTAATCTACTTACCTTGTGAGGTTATCAACTAGATGGTTTCTGTTGGCGTAATAAAAGTACAATGTGATGCTTGCAAAGAAATTATCAGAGGTAAGTATATTCATTTCTCAGATGGATCCATTTTTTGTAATGATTGCTATAAATTTCTTCCAAAATGCACCAGTTGTAAGAAACCTATCATCGGTGGAGAAGACAATTCCATAGATGGTTTATGTAATCTATGTTATAATCGCTCGCCAAAATGTGATATATGTGAAAAAGCAATAATTGGTAGTTATACTAGGTTTGTTGATAGATCTATTGCCTGTGACAGCTGCATGAAGAAGTATGTAAAATGTGATCGATGTGGAAAACCAGTTGTTAGGTACACAAAGATTCGTGGTCAAATTCTATGTAGAAATTGCCTTACACATGCACCAAGATGTTCTGTATGTAGTAACCCAATCATAGGAACCTATTGGATTTTCAATAAAGATTCAGTATGTAATTATTGCTACAAAATATATGAAAGATGTGACATGTGTGGCATACCAAGTCAATTCTTGTTTACAGTTCATGAGAAGAAACTTTGTTATACTTGTCAAGAAAAAGCAAAAAGGTGTTCAGCCTGTGGTTTGCCAATTGTTGGTCGCTATTATTCATATAAAAATAAGGATGGTATCTATTGTGAGCATTGTGAACACTTGGCACCACATTGCGATTCGTGTGGACGACCCGTAGGTTTGAAATTCGTTGAAATCTCTGATGGAAGGAAGATTTGCTTTGAATGTCAAAGAAGTGCTATCACAACTGAGAAACAATTAAGGGAACTAATAGATATAGCTCAAAAGGGTATACAAAAGCTTGGTCTTGAAATAAATCATAAAATCAATTATCGATTAATATCTAAAAAAATGCTAGATCGAAGAATCCGAGAAACTGGTGCAGCTATAGCTGATGGTCGAAATCTAGGTTTGTTCCAAAGAAAGAACGAAAAAATGAGTATATTTTTACAGTCACATTTGCCATTACAGTTAGCATTAGGGACAATTTGCCATGAACTCGCTCATGTTTGGCAATCTGAAAATGTCATTGATAGAGCTCAACACAAGCTTATTAGAGAAGGTTTCTGCGAATGGGTCAGTTACAAAGTTCTAATGCTATATGACTATCATGGTCAAGCTGAATTGATAAGTTCTCTAGATGATATTTATGGGCAAGGTTTTAAGAAATTCTTTGAAATTGAGAAGAAACAAGGATTGAAAGCAGTCTTAGAATATGCAAAATATCCTCAATAAGAAAAGTATTTATTCTTTTTTGGGAAAGAATCCACCTTCTATAATTTCACCAAATGGTTCTCGATTAGTAATAACATAAATGAATGCACTTGTATCAATTTCCTCAAGATAGAGGAGCTTTCTTTCATACAATTCTGGTACACCTTCTAATCTATCTATTTTCTTCAATACATCCTCTGTAACCTCGAAAACTTCGATATAGATTTGATGTTGTGTTTCAGAAGGAAATAGAAGTGGGAACCCTTCATTAGAATGCATTTGATATAGTATTTCAACCATACCTCGATAAATTGGCTTATTTGGATTCAAATAGTAAAAGTAATTTGGGAAATTCTCTTTAAGAGTACCATAAACAGCAAGCAAGTATTTGACATTGGTTTCTTCTTCGTTCATAGTATTTACTTCCTGCTGTTTGCGTTTTGCCTTTATTCTTAAATAGAACTTCTTTTTTATATAAGTACTATGAACGCTAGAGGTTTTTTAGATAATTTGTTAACAGTGCCTAGAATTTCAGCTCCTCATATATCCCCGACGGGAGATAAACTCGCTTATTCTTGGAAAAACATTCATCCTAATGTTGATGTATTCTGTATTGACTTAAAGAAGAAATCCAAACCTATTGTTTTAACAAAAACACCAGAACTGACCATCATGTTGGATTTTTATCCTAAAAGTAATGCAATAATTGTTACAGAGGACAAAGGTAGAAACGAACGACATAGACTTTTTCGTGTAAATATGGATGAACCAAAGAAAATGATTCCTTTAACAGAGGATGATCCTGATTATTTCTTACGTTGGGGAGATATACATCTTGATGAAAAGCTGTTGTTTTATGGAGCTAATTATGATCTTGATAAAAAAGTGGAAATTGAACCTACTTGGATGTATCGTCATAATATTGAAACTAATGAAAGAATTGTCATAGCAAAACCTAACAAACCAGCTTATACTTATCCCTCGTTGAATAAAACAGGAACTCATTTAATTTACATAAGAAAAGAATTACATCCAAAAGGAACACAAACATGGTTTGTGGATATTGATGGAAAAGAAGATAGAGAAATCTTGAATTTTGGTGAAAAAGCAAGAGTTTATTCTGATTGGCTACCTGATTCACAAAGAGTAATATTCCAAACGGACACTAAAGATGGACATGTTCAAAAATACTATTCCCTTGGATTTTATAATGTCTCTTCTGGTGAAATAGAATGGATTATTGATGATCCAACTAGAAACATTGAGTATTATTCAATTCCAAAAATTGGAAATCATATTATTGTGTATGAATATGAAAAAGCAAAAGTTAAATCATCAATAATTAATTTAGCAACAATGGAAGAAAAAGTATTACCTGATATAATGGGTAATTTAGTACCCAGATTTCCAATTTCTGATGAAACATGGATTGGATTATATTATTCCTCTACACAACCTACGGATTTTGTAAAGTTTAATGTCAATAATGTTATCCCAGAGAAATTTGAATTTCTAACAAACCTTTGGGATTACACTAAAATTACAAAGGAAGATTTTACTCCTGCAGAGGGATTTGAATGGAATGGAAAAGATAGATTGCTGATACATGGCTGGATATATCGTCCTAGAAAACCTAATGGAAAAACTATAGTCTATATTCATGGAGGACCTACTGCTCACTCTTCAGATAGTATAAACGAGCAAATTCAATATTACGTTAATAGAGGTTTCTTTGTATTAGATCCGAATTATAGAGGAAGTACTGGCTATGGGCTTGAATTTGAAGATGCTATACGATTAAACGGTTGGGGTTCTGATGAGCAAAATGATATTCTTTCAGGAATTGAAGCGCTAATAGATAATGGATTAGCAGAAGAGAATAAGGTGAGTATAACAGGAACAAGCTATGGTGGTTATAGTAGTTGGTTTACAATCACAAAAGCACCAAAAAGAATTGTTGCAGCTGCAGTTCCTATATGTGGTATGACAGACTTAGTTGTTGACTATAATACAACAAGACCTGATTTAAGGCCATATTCAGAACAGATGCTTGGTGGAAGTCCAGAAGAAGTTCCTGAAGTTTATTATGAACGGTCACCAATTAACTTCGTACAAAATATAAAAGGAGCTCTCTTAATTGTTCAAGGATTAAGAGATCCAAATGTCTCACCTAAGAATGTTGATGAAGTGAAAAAGAAGCTAGAAGAACATTCAATCAAATATGATTTGTTAACATTTGATGATGAGGGTCATGGCATTTTGAAAGTAAAAAATCAGAAAGTTTTATTCAAACGAATTGCTGATTTTATTGATGAAGCTCTTCAGTGAGCTTCTCTTTTTTTTTATGATCCGATTTTACTATAGAAAAATTTCCGTACTCTTGCATACTGATTATCTCTTGCCATTTGATCTCTTATGTATGTTCTAATTACACCAAATAATAAAATGGTAATTGCTACCATGAAGAGATAGAATGGAACGGACCATCTTCCCATAACAAGTAGCCAAATATTGAATCCTAAGAAAAGAACACCACTAAGAATCATCCCAATTGGTAAGAATTTTTCATCAGAAGTAATATATGTAAATGATCCAACTAGTGCAATTAAAATCATTGGTACAAAATATGCTGTATAGAATTTGTATACTCCTCTAGGCATGAAAATGTGTGTGAAAATGGCATACGCAGCAATCCATTCAAAAAATGCAATCCCATCTAATTTGTCATTATATGACTTCCAAAACATATAGATTGCAATTATTGTTGCACTCAAAATCATCCATAGCATTGAATAGTTGCCAAAAGATGCTAATTTTAA
>JAUVZH010000361.1 GCA_030602675.1 Candidatus Heimdallarchaeota archaeon
CATTTGCAGAGATTTCAAATACAGTTGGTTGGATGATGGTTTGTTTATGGTTTCTTATTACTCCATACATTTTTTTATACTTTACAGCCAGATATCACAGAAACGCTTACGAAGCATTAGAGAAGGAATTATCTGATCCAATCTGTCTCGAGTGAGGTTTTTACTTCACTTCTTTTTTTTCTAACCATTAAGTATTCGTTACTGTGTGGTTAAATATTTCAATGTTATTAGCGATGAGATGACGAATAGTGAGTTTTTTTGGCATATGGATAAATTGGCAATCTGAGTTTATTAGTTTTTATTAACCAAAAAGAGTTTCTTTGTCAGTTAGTAATGAAAAATTCATTTCTAAACTGAAATCTTTATTTTAAATCAAACTATGTTATTAATAGAAGATTTGAGGTAAGAAAAATGCTTGATGAGATAGCTTTTTTTATATTTATCATTTGCATTATAGTGTCAATTTTCTTTCTTTATTATAGTTTGAATAAACCTACTTCACGCAAAGGATTAAGAAGATTAATCATGAAAGATTGGGTAAAACAGAATTTAGATGCACAATCTAAATCTTCAGCAATTCAAGCAATTAGAAATCAAATTCTTGTAAATGGTGCATTTATCTCTGCTCTTTTAATTTTAACAGGTATACTTGTTGGATTGTTTCAACTGATTTTTGATATTGAAACAGAATTTTTATGGGGATTGATTCCATCTTTCACAATTGGATATGCTCAGCTAAGTGTTATTCTCTTCTGCGTATTTTTTAGTCTTATTAATCTAATAAATTCAAGTCGTATGGCTTCAAATCTAAGCTATCTTATCACAAGTCAACCACAAGATGTAGAAGTCAATGAAATAAAAGGTGTTGATCTAACTCGAGATGCTTTTAGAATCTCACAGCGATCATGGATGCTAGGTGTTAGAGGATTATTCTTTATAATTGCAGCTGTGACATGGTTAGTACATTCAATTTTCTTCATTGTAAGCACTTTAATATTGACATTTTATGTTATTCTTGCACAAGATATTGCTATTTTCGAAAAAAAACTGTTAAAATAAAAACTGAAAACTGTAACCAACAAATTCATACTTCAAAATCAATTAGTTTACTTAAAATTGGATTACCGAGTAAAATATTTTGCATCTGGTGACTTTTAATATGCCAAGAGGCAACCCTTTATTAATTAGTTCCACAGTAACTAAAATATAAACTTATCAAATTCTTAATGATATGTTTAGACTCACTATAAGGGTGAACTTATTTGAAGCTGAATAAATCAATTATATTAATGACTTTGATGATACTGGCTCCAGTATTATCAGTGAATGCAGTTATGGTTATCGAAGATAATATGACTGCAAATGTATATGATTCTGATGTTCTTGTTGAGGCTGGAACAAATCTATACTACAATCTAGATTATTTCGAATATCCAGATTGGTTATTGGAAGACATAGCAGACAATATAACTATACCTAATTTGGCCAACAAATTACAATTGTACGTCAAGATTTTGGCTGTTGATGAATACCAACAAATGTATTATAACAATACTTATCCAACATTACAAGGTCCTGTAGTTTATACAGCTATTGGAATGAAGGTTATTCAAGACATACCATTATCATTCAATTTTGATGCATTTACAAGTGATATAACAATTCCAGAAGGTGTAATTATGAATGCTGCAGGAGTAGCCGGTTTACCACACTTCAATACTACATGGGAAGGACCTAAACTAAATGATATGTGGTACAACTATGATTATGGACCAATAGTATTTGTTCTAAATACTGATTGGGATGATCATGAAGTTCAACTAGAAGCAATGGGTTTGACAATAACTGAAACTGAAGACGACTTTACAGCAAGAGTAGAAAACGGTTCAGGATTAATGGAAGGAACATGGCGTAAATCTGATGGAGTATTAACTCATATCATACTTGATGATCTATATTTGACTGGTATGATGAACGCAACTGATTATAAAGTAGAAATGACTTTAATAGATGAAACTTTCGTACCATTAGAAGCAGAAATTGGTGATATAATTCAACTAAACAATGAAATAGCTTCATTTGATGTTTCAGGTTCTGGTGAATTATACCAAAACATCACTGACACATTTGGTGATAACATTACTTATATCCAAGATCAATTTACTCACATGACTGGCAAACCAATGGCAAAGTTCCAAATTATTGATACCGTTGGTACATTCTATAAATGTAAAATGTGGATCTATGATTGGGATCAAGATAAACTAGTACTAATGCCAAATCATGTTGTTTTCAATGGTTATATGGGCTTATCTCCAACTTGGGAACATGCTCAAACACCAATGGTATATGGTACTACTGCTGCTTTCATTCCAGGAATGGGTCCTGTAATAACCCCAGATTGGGATCACTATGAAGGATATATGGCTTTAATGAATGTTGTTGCTGATACTTACGCTGATGAAGTTCTCGAAGCAATTGAAATCCCAGAAGAAAATTTTACTATTACTGGATTTGGTGGATTATTCCAAATGCAAAAGAAATCAGGTTACTATTACTTCCAAGAAAGTTTAGCAGGACAAGCTGAAATCAACATTACTGGTATTATGCCATCACCTACACCATACACAATGATTGCTAATCAAATCTATGACATTGGAGTAGATATTTCAGTTACACAAAACGCTTACGTTGCTTTCGCTAATAAAGGCATTTTAGCTGGCGCTAAAATGACTGTAAATCTAACTGCAATACTTTATGATGAACTTGACAGTGGTTTCTTACCAGAAGGCACAGTTAACGTATACGTTACAATGAAATTCGGTAATCCAGACTACAATCCACCTGATTTACTTGAACCAGCTGGATTTATCCCAGGCTTTACATGGCTAATGGTATTCCCAGCAATCATGTCAATCGCTGTAGCTACTATTTACTTCCGAAAACGAAAATGAACTTGAAACAATAAAAGTGCATTTACTTGCACTTTCCTTCTTTTCTTTTTTTATTAATTTCAGTTTAGACTATTTTTTATCATAAACTTAAGCAAAAAATATAAGCTTGATGTAATTAATTACCTTACTAAGTGAATTGTCATTAAGGAGATAAATAGTGTAAATGTCGACCAATTTAAGTCCTGAAGCAAAATTAGCAGAACAGGATTATAATGAAGCAAACACACTTGATGATAAAATAGTTAAACTTGAGAAATTTATCTCCTTAGTTCCAAAACATAAAGCAACTGAGAAAATGGTTGCAAGACTTAGAAGTAGACTTGTAAAACATAAATCTGAGTTAGAGGATAAGAAACGTAGACAGAAGTCATTGTCAAAAGGTCCAACTTGGGTTATTCCTAAAGAAGGAGATGCTCAGGTTTCGTTGGTTGGTGTAGCAAATTCAGGTAAATCCCAACTTCTGAAAATTCTCACAGGATCTAATACAAAAGTTGGTGATTATCCTTTCACAACAGAGAAACCAGAACCAGGAGTTCTTGATTGTGATGGAGCTATAATTCAATTAATAGATTTACCAAGTATTTTTCCTAATATTAGAAATGAATCCAAGAATGGAGCAATGTTATTTTCACAGATTAGAGCAGCAGACTTGATAATTTTCTTAATTGACCTTTCTGAAAATCCTGTAGAGCAAATGGATCTTTTAATTGAAGAATTA
>JAUVZH010000386.1 GCA_030602675.1 Candidatus Heimdallarchaeota archaeon
TTCATTCACTTTACTTTATACTTCTTTTTGGTTCTCAAGGAATTTTTGGTCCGAATGATTTACATTTCAAACGTATATCAGAATATCGTGATTTAGTAGCTCTAGGAATTAAAAAACTAGATAGCAATGGCTTTTATTATCATGAAGAAAAGTGATAAGGAGAAATCAGTTATCCGTATCTCCTTTCTAATTTTTTTTCTCTTTATTAAAACCAATTCTTAAGTATCTGTATTTGTTGTTATTCTTTCGGTCTAACTTTATCAAACCAATTCCAATTTATTTCAAGATTGTCGGTAACTGCATTTAATCGAGAAATTTCATCCTTTGTTAAACGCCATTGGGTAGCATGAATATTGCTTTCAATATGGTTTTGCTTCTTTGCTCCAGGAATGGGGATCACAAAGTCATCTTTTAACTGCCAATTAATTGCAACTTCTGCAGGACTTACATCATGATTTTCAGCAATTTCTCTCATTAACGCGAAAAGCTCTTGAGATCTTTCGAAATTCTCCTTATGTCTGAAGAGTTCATAACCATTACGAAAATCCTTTTCAGGAAATGTTGAGTTTTCATCATATTTAGTTGTTAAAAATCCACTCGATAATGGACAATAGGTTAGGGCAGCAATTCCTTTTTGTTTTAGAAATGGAAGTATTTCTTTCTCAATACTTCGTTCAATTAGATTATACTCCACTTCATTTAGTACTATCTCACCATTTTCTAAATATTCATTGGCTTCTTTTAGAAGAGCGTTATGAAAATTAGACAATCCTACGTATCGGATTTTTCCTTCATCTAAAAGCTGATCCATTGCTTTCATTGTTTCAGATAATGGGTAATAACAAAAAGGCCAATGAACCAAGTAGACATCAATATAATCAGTTTGCAACTTTTCTAAACTATGATTAGCTGATTTTATGACATCTTTATAATGTAAGTTAATATGAGAGACTTTTGTTACAATAACAGTATCTTCTCAATCTCCTCGATCTTTTAGTACCTCACCAATATATTTCTCTGTCAAACCACCAGCGTATTCCTCAGCTGTATCAAGTAAATTTATACCACTATCTAAAGCGAAATTTAAGCAATCATAGATTTGTTCTTTGTCTTGTATTCCTTTAAATCTATGACCAAATGCAAGTGTTCCCAAACCTATTCTAGAGACTTTTAAATCTGTTTTTCCCAATTGGATTTTTTCCATTTTCCTAACCTTCATAATCTTCTTTAAATAAAAATTAAATTTCTGTTATTGTACAGTTAACAAATAATTCTTCAAATAGCTTATTTAGTCTTATTAGAAATCTTGGTTTTTAGATTATTTGTTTTATTTCATTTCAATATCCTTTCTGTTTTTGATAACAGCAATATCAGAAAAAATATTAAGCAACAGAAGAAAAATGAATCAATATGTCTGAAAGAAAGAATTGTGATTGGACTGGCGTTTGGGTACTAGCATCCATTCATCTGGCTCAAAGTATTGAAAATAAAGATATTCCTAAGTCATACAAAAAAATGATCTTCTCTGAACAGTTGACCAAATACAAGAATCTCTACCATATTATTTTTGCAGGTGATTTCATAAATCATGCGATTTTCAATGATGATGAACTTCTAGATGGAATTGATCGTTTATTGAAATTGGGTTATATCGAAAATAAAGATAACTTTCTTCTAACTACCGAGAAATTGAAGAATCTTTACAAAGAGATTACCAAAAAAATGAAGTCTGTCTCAAGAGATACTGCTTTGGGAATCTTTGCAAATATCTTGCAAACAAAGCTTCCATATGAATAAATAACTTATTCTTTATGAAAACCTATTATTCAATTCCTTTGCAATATCCCTACTATCTTTGATTACATATGACAAAGGAATGTAACAGAAATTGTAAGTAGTTATTGTTTTATATAACTAAATCATAAAATAGTAATAGATAACTAGGTAGTGCAATTGGTGAGTATCTCCTTAAAAAAACGCATATCAAAATTGAAAGGATTGTCCGTAAGTGAATCTATGAAACTTCAAGCAAGCCTGATTGATGATTTAGTACAAACCTATTATGAATCACTTCGGAGAAAATATCCTAATGCAACTTTTGCAGAGATAATGCAATTAGGGCATAAAGAAACTCATTATAAGAAACGAAGGAGAGAATATCATGACTGATTATAGACGTTTTCAAGAACTAGCAGAAATAGCAGCGACATGTTTGGTTGAAAGTTCAATTGATTATGTTTTGGTTGGTGGTGCTACAATTGGTGTGTATGGTGCAATTCGCTCGACTGAAGACTTAGATTTTATGTTGATGCTTGAAAGTTCAGATGAGAAGAAAATTGCTACTTTTGTTGAATGTCTTCAAAAAAATCATTTATCAATAACGAAAGATGAGTTAGTACAAGGCTTAGAAGAACATTCTCATATAACTGTTTTTGATTTGAAAAGTCCTTTACTGCGTTTAGATTTAAAGCAAATTAGAACAAAATTAGATTATTCGACGTTTAATCTTCGGAAAAAAGTTGACTTATTTGGATCAGGCATAGATTTTTGGATTTCATCTCCTGAATCATTAATTGTGGTTAAACTTCTACCGGGATTTCAATCAGAGAAGGATTTGGAAGATGTTAGAGGTATTCTCTTACGATCTTCTGAAACATTAGATTGGTCTCTACTTGAAGAACTATCTATGACATTTGGTACAAATAAAATGCTTAAGAAAATAAAGAATGAGTTGTAAATAACGTTTCAACTTTTTGATTATATTCCTTTACAATATCCTTTATTTTTTTGATAGCAATTATCACACTCAAGACCATTCCAAATTCTAAGAAGTAATCTTTCAACATTCATTATCGCTTGTTTATTGGTTGTTATTACACCAATTTCAAAATTATTTCTGCCCTTCCTAGATCTTGAACCTAATCCTGCACCTGTAAGATTAGCAGAACCGAAGTAAAGCCAAGATCTATCTGTTAAAATTACTTTGAGATGTAAATTATAACAAAAGCGAAAGTCTATGTTTTCTTCATTTTTTAACTTTTGATATACTTTTTTTTCTCTTTCTCGAGGAGCAAGTATGAAATTAATCTTTACACCACGATTCCTTAATCTAACTACCCTATGTGTGAAATTAAAGGCTTCTTTAGTATATTGGATTTGGAATCATAAAATCAGTTGTTTTTGCACAAGTAAACCAAATTTCTTTTTTAGCTAGTAAGAACCCATTATGTATTATATGTTCAAAAGAATCCCCATCATTTCCCAATATTAGATTGCCTAAAATTTCTGAAATCAAATCAAATTCACCATTATTAAATATAGGCAATAATATCTTATATATAGTTAGTAAAAAGAAATAAAATAGTGGTATATAAAATTTTAAAATTTTAAGTAATTAATTTCTTCTCTTCAAAAAATCATAAAATCCATGAAATTTCTCTGGATTTTTCTCAGAATCTAAAAC
>JAUVZH010000065.1 GCA_030602675.1 Candidatus Heimdallarchaeota archaeon
AAATAATGGTTGTGAGTAATATTTGTCTGTTTATGGAGAAGAACACGTTGTCAATAATAAGAAGATTATTGAAAAACAAAGCAGCTAAAAGTAAGAAATCAATTATCTCAGGAACAATTGGCACTGTAATTACTATTGCAATTTTTGCGGTTTTCTTAAGTGATTGGGGAGCAGCCTTTGGAGTCATTCTTAGTTCTATCGTGTTAGCAGCGATAGCTGTTGGTGTTTATTTCTGGTTACGTGCAATCAATGAACTTCCCGATGTGCTCAGCTAAGGATTTTGAAATGATAAATAACATTAGTATAATCGCTTAGATGTTTTTTAAAAGAAATGATTAAATAAATAAAGAACTGTTATATGAGAACTTTAAAGGATTATATTAAACAAAACAGTCAAAACTTCAACGAATTAGTTGAATTAATGAAAAGCGATTGTAAGAATACCTTTATAATATAAAAAAAGAATAGTTAATTAGCGTGCTTAATGCCATTTGGCACGCCATTTTGAATATTGACTATCTCCTGTTTCGACGCGGGACTTTTCGATTGGAAAGTTCCCGCGTTTTTGATTTCGAAGGTCAAATTAATTTGAGTTTAGTGAAGAAAAAGAGATAATTTGTTAGAAAGTTATTTCTTACGTTTTCTAACAAGCATAATTATGATAATACTCAGAAACGATGGAATAATAAAAATGACATTAAAACCAGTTTTTCCGGTAGGTTCTGGTGGTTCCGATATTATAGAACTTATATCCTCTGATGGATAAATTGCTAGATCAGGACGATCATATGTTGCCATATATAGTAGTCCAGGATATACTACATTCTGACAATTACTAATTACTCCATTAGCATGTGGATTAAAACCATCCCAAAGATAAGTCCAATCATCTCCATGGTATGTTTCAAGAGTAACTGAAACGATTCCTCTCGCACTATACATCCAATCTCCCCATTCTCCAGCACATGGATACAAAAACTCATGAGTAAAACCTGTGAGCAAGGCTAATTCATTGCCTAGATCATCATAAATCTCTTCATCCGGACAAGAGTATGAAGAATCATAAGACCAAGGAGTTATTATTAACTCAACTCCTGAATGCAATGATACTGCTGCTTGGAAATAATGTTGTCTTACAAAATTAGCTAATGCTAGAGTTTCAAGTTCAGAAAAAGGTTCTTCCCCTCGATATGTTTCATGAGTAACATTATCACTATTACCAAATGGATAATCCCATTGGTATGCATAGTTTCTGTTTAAATCCACTCCTCCAGGTTTATCTTCTGCTATTGTTTCATCTGGGTCGTCAGAGTCAACACCAGTAATAAGCTCATTTTCATCTTCAATTCCATCACCATCTTCATCAATAGGACGATAGTTTTTCCTCATTTCAGGCCATAGATGGAGAATATCTAATGAATCAATGTTCAATGAAGGTACAACATAAATGGTTCTTTCATTGAGCATTTCTTGAATCTCTTCATCACCATTAGTAAAATCATAAACTATTTTATCAATAAAATAAAGAGCATTTTCTATTGTAATAGATTCTCTTGCATGATGATGTGCAACTAAGAAAAATTCTTTTTTGAATTTTTCAGATGTTTCGTTTGTGATTATTACTAATGGTAGTTCATTTCCTTGATAACTAGTACCAATGTCAGATATATCAACTAATCCTGGGAAATTTGTTTCTAATGAGTTAAGTTTGCTAACAAGTTCAGTTCTATTATGGTAAGGTCCTAAGCTATTACCCCAATTTGCTATATCATTTCCTGGTAAATCTCCAGGGCTGCCTTCGAATTCATCCCAAATCCAAATATAATCTGAATTCGCTAGAGTAATTTCATAACTTAGATTTCCTTCTTTTGAGAAGGAAAATACTAAAGGTAAACTAGTAAGTAATGTAAAATAGAAAATAAATATCACGCTAAATGTAAAGAATGTTCTTTTAGCCAACATTTTCTTCTTATAATAAAAGAATTAGTGAGTACAAAAAACCTTAGTAAACTCTATGATAAATCTTCATAAACGGCAAATTGATAATACTATCTGGAGTTTTTTGTTTGATAGATGTAGAAATTAAAGTTAAGTATGAGCATCATGCTCGAGTAAAAAAGATACTTGAAAAAAAAGGAGCGATATTCGGGGGAGTTGATAATCAAATTGATATTTATTTCAAATCACCCACAGGTCGTTTGAAATTAAGAAAGGGAAATATCGAAAATGCTCTCGTTTTTTATTCTAGAGATAATATTAAGGGGATTAAACCAAGTGAGTATTATCTATACAAATCTCAAGAACCTGAAATGCTTGAAGAGATATTGAAAATGGCTTTGGGAGAACTTGTTACAGTTGAGAAAAAGCGAGAGATGTACTTTATTGATAATGTCAAATTCAACTTAGATGAAGTAAAAGATTTAGGAAAATTCATAGAAATCGAAGCGATTGGCACTGACTCGAGTGAAATTGATAAACTAGATCATGTTGTTAGAGAATATGTTAAGCTTTTTGATATACAAGAAAAGGATATTCAAAGTCATTCTTACAGTGATTTAATGTTAAAGAAATTGAAAAAGAACTAGTTTCCAAAATTAAAAAAGAAAAAAAGCCATCTTTCCTCCCCCATAGAAGGAAAGATAGCTCCTCGTATTCCCCTTATACTAATCCTTTTCCTCGACGACGGATAGTTTGTCAGGAATTAGTTTTTGTTGACAAATTGGGCAAGTCCCCTTTACTTTTACCCATTCCAACAAATGCTCTTTATGAGCAATATTTTCACAATGATAACATTCTAAATATTCAGATCCAAATGAAATTGGTAGTTTGCATACTGAACACAGAACGGTATCAACCCCACAATTCGGACATGCTTCCTGGATATTTGTCCTTTCTTCTCCACAAGAGAAACACTTAGTGGTTCTCTTCGATATTCTCTCCATTATAGCTTCTTGATCTACTGGCAGTGACATTTCTGAAGGAGTAACTCCCAAGCTAATTAGACTGGTAATTTCATTTACAATCCGATTTTTGATTTCATCAGGTGCTTCTTGATAAGCAAGTTGTAAATAGTTAAGTGAGGATTGTGGTTCTTTTGTGTCACGAAAAGCTAAACCAAGCTCTTCAGCAATTATGTACAAGGGTATATCTAATTGTATGTTGTAAATCACCTTTTGCTGCTCTTTCATTCCGCTGAGATTATGAAACTCCTTCTGTAAAGCATTAGCTTTTTCTGATCCCTTCATAGTTCCTTTAATGTCAATTATCCTCTCCAATGGTTTAATCAACCAATCCAAGATATCTATTAGTTCATGGACAGCAATAATCTCGAGAGATTCCTTTGCTTCTTGCCATAGTATCAATCCATCCTCAAATTTAGCTTCATTAATCGATTTTTGACCCATTTTAAGTTGATCCCTAGCCTTGAATTTATGGAATTGTTGTGTGTATCTAGGAACATGTTCAGATGCTAGTTTTAACCCTGATTTCCAATTACCTTGGCTAATGTACTTCTCCAAAAGTGAGCTTAATGCTCTTTTTCTGAGAGCTTTGAATTCCAAATCAGCTGTTCCTTCACCAGCAAAGTATCTATCGAGTTTTTGTTCAGTTCTTTTGTACATTTGTAAACCAAACACTATGTAGAGAACCAAGACTAAAGCTATTGCAACCCAAAGAGTAACAAAAAGATCATTGGAGGTTAAATGGAATTTATTTGTTACTTTATACAGTGTACTAAATTGATATGTTCCTGCTCCAGTTACTAGTGTTATAGTCACTTCTTCTGTATACCTGCTCTTTGGTGTAAAACCAATAAATACAATGGATAATTCCTCGGTTGTTGTTGAGTCAGAGCTAAAGTTGTAGAAATATGAAACACCTTGATCAATATAGGTTGAATAAATATTAACTTGTACTTGTAAATCTCTTGACAATCTGTTATTGAAAGTAAGTTCTATTGTATGTGAAATTGAGTCAACTCTTCTTATTGTAATAGGTGAAGGTGGTAAAACAAGTTCGATCTCAGGTTTAAACTCGACATCAATGACTAATTCAAATTTGCTAATAATTCGTGAGTTTTGCAGAACCGTAAATTCAATTTGCTCATCCTCTATAGTTGTGGTAATTTCATCTATGTTTAAAGTAACATTACCTGGCAATTCTGCAATAGTATCGTTTATGTCTGGGCTGCTATCAACCTTTGCTTGAATAGTTAAGTCACTTCTTGAAACATTATTGCCTACTAAATCTGTCGTTTGAATATACAATTCATTTTCACTATTTTCTAAAAGAACTTCAGCATTCCCTCTTACATTAAAAGCTAAATGTTGAGCTAAATAGAATTCAATTAAAGGATTATTGAGATTGTTCTTACCAAGACTTGAGCTAATTTGTATGGTAGTTAGTTTGAGAGTTGTACTTGAAGATATTTGTTTAAGGTCCGATGAATAGGTATCAGTTTGATCCATATCATCTCCTACTAATATTGTATATTTGCTCACATCAACATTGAATAAATCATATGAAATTGCTATGATTTCATCTTGACCATCTAAGTCCAGATCCACAACTTGACCATCTAATGACCAACTTGGAGTTTGATTCATAATCGTTAACTGTGTTATTCCAAAGTTACCAGAATTGAAACTTGTAGTTATACAGCTGGGTTCTGTACCAGAAATTGCATATATATAACTGCCAAATAGAACTATTCCATCATTTGCTAGACTTTTTGATTTGTATAATTTCATACCATAAACTCTGAAATCATCTACCCCATAGTTTATCGTTAATGAATCCGTAAAAACAAAGTTTCTGGCAACCCCTTTGTTTATTGTAATTGCTTCCAAATATGACTCAACAGTTGAAACATAAACACCAGTTATGATGAAATTTACATCATCTGTTTCTGTAATTGTTTCTACATCTATTACTATATGATCTGTTCCATCCCAATTAAAGCTGGTTGATATTTCATAATCATTCGCAATTGAATTATAAGTCAGCTCAATGACAGTATTTTGACTTAAATCAGTGCTATTTTTACCAATAACATATAATTCGTAAATATTATCTTGATCAATATCGATGATATCGAATGCATATGTTTCATTTAGAACTGATGAGGAAATGTTGTAAGAATAAACTAAAGTTAGACTAGTACCGGTAACAGTAAAGAAATCTATGAATCTGTATATTGAATCAAATTCCTTTATTGCTATCAACATAGGATTTGTATTTGTATTATTGAAGCTAGTTTCTATCACTTTACCGTTAATATAATTGGTTTCTTTGCTCTGCACATCCTTGTATACCACACTATCATAAGAGGTAGCTGAATAATAATCATCAATAAATGTGAATAATTGTATGACTCCGTGATTATGACCAGTCCCATTACGAATGGCACCTAAACTAGCAATGGAACCGGTATATACGGTGGTTGTATTTATTGTTACTAACTCATTCATGATATAGGAATTATTAAAATCATGTGAAGAGAATTCAGCATCATTTAGATTGAAATTTGTAAAATTCGCTAATAAGCAGTTGAAATTATTTATCTTTACAGGTTCAGATAAAACAATATCATTACGAGTCATCTTAACTACAACTGCGGAAGCTAATACTGAAACAATTATTGCTGATGAAATGAATATGAATCCATAGAATTGTCGTTTCATTTTGTCAACCTCATCGCATAAAGGAAAAAGGAAGCTACTTAGCTTCCTCTTTCACCTTTCTCCTTTTTACTCCAATGAATGTTAATAGACCTAAACTCATTAGAATCAATGGTATAATTGCCCAAAATGAAATACCAGTCATTTTTGTTACTCCCAAATCATAGTATGGATCATCTTCAAGAGGTGGGTCTTCACCAAAATATAAGCCAAAGTAACCATCACGAATGATTCTTTCTACCCAGACAAAGTATGTTCCAGTTGATAATTCCAAAGGTTTGCCAGGAATTACTTCGCCCATCTTTTCCCATTGATCATTATAAACATGTGCTACAGCGATTAATTCAGAAGAATACATGATTATTGCTAGAAAACCATTATCAGAACTAGTAAGAGTTGTGTTAATTAGTATGTTTGTGTATTCTGAATTCAGTGTCCATTGATTATATGGAAAATTAGCTGGCAAAACAAAAGTATCAGTATTCCAATTAAGTTCAATAGCATCTTCTGTGGTATCTCCAGACAAAATCACTTCAAGAATGGTGTTATTAGATAATTTTTGAACTGAGAAGATTGTTCCATTTTCATCAGAATGAACTTCTGAAAATGTGAAATCACTCGAGGGTGCATAATCAACTATAATACTCTCTTTAGTTTCCATCCAGAGATAACATGTCGAGTAAACATCCATATCAAAGTAAACTTTCTTTGTAGAACCATCTGATAGAAATGCTACTGAGGTAGTTGAACCCAATGTCTTCGGTTCAATAATGATTGTAACATTGTATATCCACGTTTGTCCTATATTGTTCATGTTGTCTATAGCAATAATATAGAATGAAATTCTTTCCCCTTCTTCCAGATCTGTGAAAGTTTCAACATAAGTGTCTCCTATTGGACCCGTAAGTGTTGTAAAGTGCCAAGTAGGTTCAGGACCTCCAGTAAGATCATCAAATGTCCAATAAAAGCCTGCAGTTAAAATTCCTGAAATATCTTTAGGAGTTATTGAGATATCAATGAAAAACTCACCATCTGGTTCCTCATTTATTAGATAAGAAACAGTAATTGATGGTGGAGCAATATCAATCAAAACATAAAGAGATTCTTGAGTTTCCCAATTTTCAGGTCCTCCAGCAGTTAACTCAGTCCAAGATACGTTTGCATAAAGATATACAAAGTATTCTCTCGCTAAAGATAAGGTCCAGCTTTCAATTAATTCAGGAATATCCATAGGATCTTGGCTTTGTTGAAGTTCTACTAAATCAACACACTCTCCACCTGTATACTCAGCTATCCATGTGAATTGATTTACTACAATTCCAGATTCACCTGTATAGATAGAATTGATAATAACATCCTTCTCTTTTAGGTTGGTTACAACATCAACTAGCTGTGAACCATTATAGTAATCTGCAGTTGACCCTACTCCCACAATATGTCCTGGATCACAATCTTCATCACCCACAATAATAAGTATCTTAGGAATATTCTCTCGCCAATCCCAGCTATTAGCTAAATATAATGCATCTCCCCAAGGCTCAACTCCACCAGTAGCTATAATATCTGAAATGAAATCATTTACAGCATTGAAATCATCTGTAAATTCTATGTAGTTACTAGGATGCTCTTGAGGATATTCTGAATACCTTGAGCAACCATATATCATTGCACCAATTCGAAGGGAAGCAATTTTTGAGGTTAAATTAGCAACTATATCAAGAAATTCTGTTTTAACCGAATCAATTTCATTGCCCATAGAACCACTAGCATCAAAGACCAAACAGACATCTGCTGCTTGTGATTCATGACTTCCAAAATCAATTGAACTGTTTAACACTACTTCAATATTTAGAGTTGTCGAGGCTCCAGGATTTATTAATGAGACTTCTTGGTGTTGGGGGTAACTTGAGGAGAATTCCGCAAATTCACCTATGAAGCCAAAATCTACATAAACATCACTAACAAAATCAATCCCTTGATTATCCAATGTTAGATTAGCTAACGCACCACCATCTTTACCAATAGCAGTTTGATTTATATCAAGAGTAATAACAAAATCTTCTTGGCTATTGATTACAGGATTTTCATCCACGGTGTCAGTTTTTATCTCGCCCTTTAAAAAACCAAAACTCATTCCACTTATAAATAGAAAACAAACCAAAACAGTGATCATATTTGTTTTTCGCATTTCTTCATTCATCCACCCAAATTGTTTGACGAATACTAAATCTATCTCGTGCCTAGTATATACTATAGTCAAACTTAACTTAAACTATCTCTATCAATAGTTTCTAAACTGTTTTGATACCTTTTGAACGATTAAAGAAGAAAACTGAACTGTTCAGAATTTAGTATTGAAATTTATTTCTTTGCCTTCTAATGTGGTGTATTTTCTTAGTAAATTACTAGTCAAACATGAATGAATTGGTAGAATATATAACAAATCACCAATTTCTAGCTTCTCTAGAATATCTTCTGTAGTAATAATTAGTCCATGCTCTTGACTAACAGAAGCTACAAATGTATTCTCAAGTATTTTTCCCCAACCTTTACCATCTTGTAACGCTACTAATCCATAGTATTTTGTTCCATCGTCTTTCTCCAGATAATCTTTTGAGAGATGGATAGCACCACCATATATAGCAACACATTTTCTTTCTGGATATTTAGCAACAATAGGACAAGCAACAGCAATGGCAATATCCTCTTCTTTGCATGACCCAAGTAATAACTGCATAACATCATAAAATACAAAGTTACCAGGACGGATTTCATCAACACCGGCAAAATCATTAATAATACTACAAGAGGGTGTATCGCCAACAGAAATCTTCACATGAGCAAAACCTTGCAGAAAGAGTCGTTCTTGTATGTTTAATAGTTTAAGAACAGTGTCTTCATAAATATCTTCAATATTGAGTTTTGATTTGGAATTGTAAGTATGTCCACTATGAGTTAATAACCCTACAAAATTGAGATTTTCTGAGCTCTTAATATCCCTAATAATTGAAGATAGTAAAGATTCATTATCCCAATGTATTCCTGTTCGGTGATAATCTGTATATGTCTTTATCCAAATATTTACTTTTGATTTGATATTTTCCTTTAGAAAAGTTACTGCTTCTTGTGAATCAACAAGAAGATTCAAAGTAATTTTTTCTGCAAGCTTGTTTATTTCATCGATTTGACGAACGTTAATTGCAAATGCAATTGTAATATCTGTCCAACCATGTTCAGCGAAATATTCAGCCATATCTACTGAAGAGACTGCGATTGCTGAAACTCCTAACTCTTTGAACCATTCTCCAATATCCGCTGATTGGTGTGTTTTAAAATGAGGACGGAACAAAACTTTACTTTTTTTCGCCTTTTCAACCATCTTTTTGATATTATTCATCACTCGTTCTTTATTTAGAAGAATTGTTGGTTTTTTCACTTGCATTACAGTCACTTCACTAGTTATACAAAAAAATAATCGTTAATAATTAAGAAAAAGTTTGTGCTTAAATTAGTTAACCGTTAAATTAGAAAAAAGAAAAGATGAAAGAAAGGATTACTAAGTTCCTTTCTTACGTTTTGATCTTCTTTTTATCGCAAAAGTACTAAATGCCAAAGTCAATGTTCCCAATGAAATAACTGACCAAAATTCTATAGAGAATCCATTTGTTGGGGTAGTTGAAGTTGTAACTTCAATTACTTCGATAGTAATTTCTTCTGAGTTCGAGTTACCAGCATAATCATTAACTGTAATATTAATGTCATAAGTTCCAAGCTCAGTTATTGTAATAGTGTAATGTGTTATTGATCCACCTAATGTAGTTTCAAGGATATCATTGATTCTTATCTCTATATCTTCACAACCAGAACCAGCATCTGATGCAGTCCAGTTCAATTGAATATTTCCAGGAGTTACACTAATATCATCTGCAGGGCTTGTAATTGATATGGTAGGTTTAAGTGAGTCAATATTAACTCGATAATGAGCAGCTGTTTTTCCTATGTTCCCAGCACCATCTTGAGAAACTACATGAAGATAAGACGTCCCTTCAGATAGAGCAGAGGT
>JAUVZH010000290.1 GCA_030602675.1 Candidatus Heimdallarchaeota archaeon
ATCAACTTCTGCAAAAAGAGCAGCAGCTGGAATACCAACATAACCCATACCAATTACAGCAATTTTTATTTTACTAGGCATCGGATACCAACTCATAAACTATTTTTATACAATAAAATCATTTACAAATGAGAGTTGAATCTCACTCATTCTCTTAAATTTGTTATTGCTTCAAAATATTAAGTTTATTACTTTTTCTTTCACTTTTTATTTACATTCAACATTTCTAACATTTTATCAATATCATTTGTTGGAAATTTACAGAAGCTATTTATACAAACATGAGCAGTTGTTTTATTCTCTTTACTTGTTTTATATTTAACAAAATCAGTTACTTCCAATATCTCAGGATTTGAAACATCTTCTGGTAAAAATAAGACAATCTTATTAGGGAGATACACTTCTCTAAGAGCTTTTACCATATCTTTAGTGTTATTAGTATCTGTTTTACCTACAATAACAATTTCAAAAGTCGGTCCAAAAGCAAATTCCAAACTTGATAGAAACATTGAATATGCAAGTAAAGACTGCTCAATTAATGCGGAGAAGGCTTTGTTAATTTGAACTGCTTTATCTTCAAAATCAATGTTTGCTGTAATCCTAGAAATACGCAATAAATTCAACATAGCAACTGAATTACCAGAAGGCACTGCTCCATCATAAATCTCTTTTTTACGAATAATATGCTCTTCACCATCATCAGGTGTGAAAAAGAATCCTCCCAACTCACTATCCCAAAAATGTTGAATTAGCTGATTATTGAATTGTATAGCTTTTTTGAGATACTTAACATCAAAAGTACTTTCATAAAGTTCTAATAATCCCCAAGTTAGAAAGGCGTAATCATCAATCATTCCTGGAATTGCAACTTCACCTTCTCTATAACGATGCATCAAACGATTAGAATCATTCACCATATTATTTAAAATGAAATCTACAGCTTTTCTCGCAGCAAGAATATAATCATTATTATCAAGGATTCTTCCAGCTAAAGCATATGCTGCAATCATTAAGCCATTCCAATCAGTTAATATTTTGTCATCTTTATGTGGGTGTATCCTTTTCTCTCGAACCTCAAATAGTTGTTTACGGATTTTCATAATCTTTGTTTGGGTTTCTCCTAAAGTCAAACCATAATCTTCAGCTATTTCGGATATAGTTTTAGTTAAATGAGGAATATTTGTACCTGTTTTTTCTTGTGTAGCTTGATCTTTGAAATTGCCTTCGTTTTCAAAATTGTATATTTTGCTAATAAAATTGGCACTTTCATCTCCAAGAATATCAACTAATTCATCATTTGACCAAGTATAAAACTTACCTTCTTCTCCTTCACTATCGGCATCTTCTGCGGAATAAAATCCACCATTAAGAGCTGTCATATCTCTAGCAATATAAGTGAAAACTTCCTCAACAGTATTCTTATACTCATTATTGTTAGTTGCATTATAAGCTTCAATGTAAGCAATTACTAATAATGCTTGATCATAGAGCATTTTTTCAAAATGTGGTAATAACCAAACAGAATCAGTAGAATATCTGTGAAACCCAAATCCAATATGATCAAAAATTCCGCCTGAACGCATAGCTTTGAGAGTTTTTTCAACAATAGCTAGTGCTTTAGCGTTTCCAGAGCGTTTCCAATATCGAAGTAAGAATAGTAGTTTGTGTGGTGTAGGAAATTTAGGGGCACCTTTAAAACCACCATTTTTTTCATCAAAAAGCAAATCAGCTTCCTTAAAAGCTTCATCTAAAATATCTTGATTTAATTCTTCACCTTGTGTAACATGAATATTTTGTAATTGCTTAATAACTTCGTTTGCAGTAACACTTAATTCATCTCGGTTATTATCCCAATATCCCTTAATACGTGGAATTAGTTCCAACATACCAATTCGACCAAAACGACTTTCTTTGGGAAAATAAGTTCCAGCAGTAAAGGGTTTTTTATCTGCATCCATAATAATAGTTAATGGCCAACCACCACTACCAGTAATCATTTGACAAACAGCCATGTAGATATTGTCTATCTCAGGTCTTTCCTCTCTGTCAACTTTAATATTAACAAATGTTTCATTCATTAGTTTTGCAACTTCAGGATCTTCAAAAGATTCATGTGCCATAACATGACACCAATGACAAGTAGAGTATCCAATTGACAAAAAAATAGGTTTATCTTCTTTCTTAGCTTTCTCAAAAGCTTCTTCTCCCCATGGAAACCAATCCACAGGATTAGTAGCATGTTGCAATAAATAAGGACTTTTTTCTTTAGCTAAACGATTATATTGCTTCCTATTTGTATCTTCGCTTTTCACATTATACACCTTTTATAATAAAATAAAAAACTGAAAAAACCACAGAATTAGTTCTGCAGTTCTTTAAGAGTCTCTTTAACCTTCAACACATGATCCTTAACCCTAACTTTAAACCAAGTTTCTGCGATTATACCTTCAGGATCAATAAGTACAGTGCTTCTTATTACACCAAAGTAAGTTTTTCCATACATACTTTTTTCTCCCCAAGATCCATATTGATTAAGGATATTCTTATCAACATCACTTAACAATCTAACTTTGAGCTCATGCTTCTCAGTAAACTTTTGATGACTACTAGTTGAGTCTGGACTAATTCCAATAACAGTTGCACCCATTTTTTCGAATTCAGGTAGACTAGTTGTAAATTCAATAGCTTCAATTGTACATCCTTTTGTATTATCTTTTGGATAAAAATACAAAACAACCCATTTACCTTTTAGATCCTTTAAGCAAACTTCATTTCCATCTTTATCTGGCAAACAGAATTCTGGTGCAGTATCACCAACATTAATCTTTAACACTGTTTATCTTCTCCATCCTACTTTGCCAAAAAATCTAATATTTCTTCAATATCGGGGAGTTCTGGAATATCATAGATTTTAATAAATGAAATTTTTTGATTTTCATTAATCACAATATTTACTCGTTTAGAAATTCCTTTATCCTCAAGAAAAATACCAAGGATCTTAGCCAAATTACCATGAGGCCAAAAATCAGCAAGCAAACTTGTTTTTTCAATTCCTAGCTGTTCAGCCCAAGCTTTTTTGGAAGGCACAGTGTCTACACTTACACCTAAAGGAATGGTATTTAATTTCTCAAATTTATTATAGTTAGTTTCTAATGATTGCATTTGCTTTGCACATACACCTGTCCAAGCAAGTGGGTGGAAAGAAAGTAGAATCTTTTTTCCTTTCAAATCTGCTAATTTTATTTCATTCTTATTTTGATCAAACAGAGTAAAATCTGGAGCATCATCACCAATTTTCAGTTTCAAATCTTCTGTCATAAGGTAACCTCACTATAACTAAAAAAAGCAAACTGTATTAAATTAATGCTTAACAATCTAAGAAAAAAGTAGCTATAAATGTAAAGAAAATTCACAATAAATGAAATACGAGGAGATAAGGAGAATTATTTACCATATAATTGCTTTAGCAAAATTTCTCGAGCAATTGATTGAAACGCACGTTTAACTCCAATACCTTTTGTAGCTATTGTTTCATAAACAGGAAATCCATCTAATTCTAATCCTGAAAGCATTTCTGGTCTGGATAATGCATTGGGAACATCTCTTTTGTTCAAAGTAATTACAATGGGAACTTCGGTTCCAAATCGATCTCCTAGAAATTCCTTTAACTCATCAACTGATTCTTGATTATATTTCTGCATTTCTGGTGTAGAATCAAGCATAAGGATAATGCCATCAACACCCCGTAAAATGACTTTTCTTTGACTTTTGTGTCGAGTTTGTCCTGCAACTGTATACGCATCTAGAATTACTCTACCTGAAGCAGAAAATGGTGTGAAATCAAAATAGAGAGTTCTACCAGTAGGATCTGCAATTGAGGTAAAGCCGCCTTTAGTTAAACCTTCGACTTGGTCATAGAGCCAACGTAAACCAGTAGTTTTTCCACTAAGTGAAGGGCCATAGAATACTATTTTTAAGTGAATTCGGCCTTGACTATCCTTTCGCAATGTTGGAAACCTCTTGAAATGTTAATTATATGGGATTTATATTTGATTATAATTGTTTCTACAGTAAAAGATTTTTTAGGAAAATTAAAACTATTGGTTCTGACATTTTCTTAACTTTATGATGCTAATTAGTTAAACTAATCAATCAGTTTTTCCAAGATAATGATTTAGCATTTATTTGAATAATTTTCCATGAATGATTCTAAAGGTATGTTGATATTATCTTCTTCTAAGTTGTCCATCCGTATAAGCATCAGTATAGTAATTAACAAAATCTCTTAATCTAGAGAATCCCCTACTAGATCTTTGAGCATCCTTTAGTTCATCTTCTAACGTCAAAATTCTCTGTTTTGTTTTTTCGCGTCTTGAGAAATAAATCTCTGGGGTTATGCTTCTATCGTTAAAAGCTTTAATGAGCTCTCTTAGAGTGTCTTTTGCTGCTCGTAATTC
>JAUVZH010000306.1 GCA_030602675.1 Candidatus Heimdallarchaeota archaeon
GTAATCAATAACCTTGTTAAATTCAAAAAGAAAGAGAAAATCACCTATTCTGTTCATCTTCCTCTTTGGGGAATTGAACCTGCTGCTTTCTCAGAACATATACGCAATGGTTCTGTTAAAACACTAATCGAATGTATTGAATTAACAAAATCATTGGATCCTATCTGTTGGGTATTGCATCCAACAGGAGCTCTAACCGTAGAATTTTTACAGATGAACTTACCAGATTTTGTTAAGGGATACATAGCTCAACAATTTGCAGCTTTTGCTGAAGAATCAATCAAAAAGGTTCTTGAAGAAACTAATCTTCCTCCAAGAAAAATTGCTATAGAAAATATCGAATTCCCTTTTGAAATAATGTATCCAATAATTGAAGAACATGATCTTAGTATTTGTTTTGATACTGGTCATTTATTGGCTGGTTTTTCAGGAAAAATTGATACTATGGATTTCGTTAGTAGATATATTGATCGTTTCGCTGAAATACATCTTCATGATGGCTCTTATCCAAGAATTGATCATAAACCATTAGGAACACATAACCTTCCAGTTAAGGAATTGCTTTTGGTGTTAGATAAAAGGAATTTTACTGGACCGCTAGTATTTGAACTATCTTTTCAAGAAGCAATTGATTCAATGGAATATATAAGGAAAAATGTTCCAGAAATATTTGATTAAACTAATACATAAGAATTTTCTCTAAAATTAACAAATAATTTATAATTAAAAAAAACCGAAAAAAGCAAGAAGAGAGTTTATAGTAGATTTTTGGATGATTAAAAAAATGAAAAAGGGAAACAAAAGTAAGTTAATTTATTCCATCATATTCTTTCTTGTTTTCTGTTTAAGTGTAATTCAAATTAGCATTATTTCTAGCTCGCAAGCAAAAATAACTCAATCTCATTATACATTAGAAGGATGTGCGACAGCTTTTATGGGACCAGGAGAACATCGTCAAATTACTGCACTAGATTCTTATACAAATGAGTATGGATTCAATTGGTCATTTTCTTCAACAACTTCTAAAATCACTGTCTATGCTATGAGAGAAGATGATTATTCCTTTTGGTTAATAGATGCAGCACATGAGAAATTTAAGTTGTCAGGTGGAAAACTTGAAGACTCAGATGTTTGGAGGTTTGATAGACAAGAATATTGGTTAATAGTTTTCGAGAATACAGGGAGTCAATTAACTCAAATTAATTATTATTCCAATGTTGTGTATATTGGAGAACCACCATTACTTTCATTTGATGGTTTCTTAGTTTATATTATAATATTTGTTCCAATAGCTTTAGTACTTATTGTTGGTTTGGTTATTTTCTTTGTTGTTAGATCTAGAAGGGAACCCACTGAGCCTTCTTTACGTGTAGAAAGACAACCACGATTAAGAAGAACGCAAGATCAAAGCATAATACGAGATGCAGATCTACCAAGATCAAAAAGACCATTAACTCGTATTGAACAGAAAGGAAATCTTGCTTTAGAAGAAATGTCAAGAGGGAATCCAAACGGAGCAATAGATATTTGGAAAGAGATTTTAACCATTGACATTGAGAATTATCTTGCTACAGCTGGATTAGGTTTAGCTTACTATACAACCAAGGATTTTGAAAAAGCTGTTGTAATGTTAGAAAGAGCATTTATCTTGAAACCTAGTGCTACAAATGTTGCTGGTTTATTATCACAAGCAAAAAGTATGAAAGAAGAACTTTCACCAACCGAAGAAAAGATAGAGGAAATTCCAGAAGAACCAGTAATTGAGGATGAGAAAAAACCCGAAATAAAGGAAGAAAAACCCGAAGAAAAAAAGAAAGCGAAAAGGAAGAAGAAAAGAAAAAAATGTAAAGAATGCTCAACAATGAATGAGCTTAAGGCTAAATTCTGTTTAGACTGTGGAACAAAATTTGAGGATGAAACAAAGAAACAAAATAACAACCCATAGTTTTCCTAATAATATTTGCTTTTTTCTTGAAGTAAATTTTTTTATTCCAATAAAATGAAATATAGTATCTATGCGGAATGATTGAAATTGACTTCAGAAGAAAAAAATTTCGTTTTTATTGTACCATCTACCCATTGGGATAGGGAATGGTATTTACCATTTCAAAATTTTAGATTTAAGCTTGTACAACTTGTAAATCAATTACTCGAGATACTTGACAAGGATGACTATTATTTCATGTTGGATGGTCAAACAATAGTTTTAGAAGATTACTTTGAAATCCATCCAGAGAAGAAGGAAAAACTGCTTGAGTTAATCCGTACTGGAAAAATAGCTGTTGGTCCGTGGTACATTCTACCAGACGAATGGTTAGTTGGTCAGGAGAGTCTAATACGAAATCTTGAAGTCAGTTTAGATTTAGCAAATGAACTAAAAATACCAATGATGGAAATTGGTTATTTGCCAGATTGTTTTGGTCATACAAGAGCTATTCCGCAAATACTTTCAGATCTAACAACTTTCAAAGCAGCTGTTATTTGGAGGGGCGTTGGTTCAGAGATTACAACTATTCCTTTCATTTGGAAGAGTCATGAAAATGCATCTACAAGTATCTTTTGTAATTACATGCCTTTTGGTTATGGAAATGCCGCTTCATTACCAAATGATAAAGATGAGCTTTTGGAAACAATACAGGACAAAATGGATGAGCTAAAACCATACTCTCCTTTACCAATTTTCTTGTTAATGAATGGTACTGATCATCAAATGGCTCAAGATTATATTATCAATTTATTACCCCAAATCAAAATTAAAAATACAAATCTAAAAATTAGTTTATTGAATGATTATATTGATCAATTAAAACAATTAATAAAAAAAACAAATTACCTTCCACCTATCTATTCTGGTGAATTTAGATCATCAGAAAGAGCACCCTTATTACAAGATACCTATTCTGCAAGGATGTGGATAAAACAATGGGATAACAAAGTAGAGGATTTGCTTGTTCATTTTGCAGAACCAATTAGCACCTATTTAACTTTGAATAAATACCTAAGCTATCCTACATCATACTTAGCACTAGCTTGGAAATGGCTATTGAAAAATCAACCACATGATTCTATTTGTGGTTGTTCTGTAGATCAAACACATGAAGAAATGAAGTCAAGGTATTATTGGTCAGAATCAATAGCTGATACTATTATCGAAGATTCCTTTGAAAAAATACTCGAGCATAAACAAGAAAATGAAATATCAACTTGTTTAATTTTTAATCCAACAAATAATAAAGTTTTACCAATGTATGTTGAATTTGAGGTTTCCTCTAAATGTAATATTCAAAGTATCCATTCAGAGGATGGTAGAAAACATATTGCGCAACCTTTAAGCTCAAAAGAAGAAATATTGTTTGAAAACACTTTCAAACCCTTCATGCTAAAATCTGCTTTGAAAATGCTTCCAGGTAGGAAAATAATGAATTTCTATATCAATGAAGTCACCATTACAAACGGAACAGATTCTACAATGTGTAATATCCTATTAATTTTAGGAAACAAACTAGTAGGTGACTTAAATATTCAAGAGATGAAGAAAGATATGCTTGAAGTTTTGAATTCTGGCAAGTTTAAGCAGTTTTCTGTTAAAGCAACTATGGGGTCAAAACAAACCTTTGGTACTCTACTCCCATTGAGACCTTGGTCATTTAACAAAGTAGAGCTTAGTAATGAACCTATATTAGAAGAAGATAGTTCTAGTTTTATTATTGAGAAAAATTCAGTAAGCAATGATTTCTATAAAATATCATTCAATAAAAATGGTACTTTTAATTTATACGACAAAATAAATGATAAACGATTCAACCAATTGCATTGTTTTGAAGATTTTGGTGATAGAGGAGATGAATATACTTTTGGTAGATTATATCCTGTAGTCACAAAAGCTAAAGGAGTAAAAAGAAGGATTATCAATAAAGGTCATTATTTTGGTGAAATCGAACAAGAACTAAACATTGATACATTCTATTCATTAAACAATACTCGAGACAAACGTATTGGTAAAGCTAGGATACCAGTAAAAACAACATTCAGATTCTATAAAGATCTACCAAGAATTGATATAAAAACTGAGCTGAAAAATACTGCTAAGGATCATAGGCTTCGTATTTGTTTTGATTTTCCATTTGAGAGCGAGTATTCGATAACTTCAACGCATTTTGGACATGTAGAACGTAAAGGAGAACCAATAAAACCCAAAGAACATATAGAAATGCCATCAGGCATACAAGCTCAAAAGAGATTCATCAGAGTTGACGATGAAGCGGGTTCTGTAGCAATTACA
>JAUVZH010000432.1 GCA_030602675.1 Candidatus Heimdallarchaeota archaeon
ATCAACTCTGGCTAGCTTACGAAATAAGAGAGGAATATGCTTATCATCAAGGTGTAGATATAAGGGAAAGAATTAATCTGAATTGGCAACCTAGCACTCAACTTTCTCTTGCAAATAATGCTGCCTTAAGACCAAAAATCAAAGTTGATGCTACTGGAAATCTTCATTGCATTTGGTTGGATGGAAGATTTGGAAACTATGAATTATTCCATCGAATAAGATTCGCTAGTGGTGCTTGGTCTGATGAGCTTAGCCTAACAAAAGATACTACAGAGCTTGGTTTAGTTTGGACTTTAATTATAGTAGTTATTGGAGGAACAATCTTGCTAGCTGTTCCAACCATATTAGTAAAGAGAATTAGAGCAAAAAGAAACATGGAAATAGTAAGGAGAAAAATGCAAGACTTACAGAAGTAAATCCTCAATTTTTTTCTCTTCTTCAATATCAACATTTTCTAAAATTTCTAAATAAACTTCATTGGGATATTTAACACCCAAGAATCTAGCAACTACTTTTTTCTTACCATGTTCAGTTTTGTTATAAAAGACAATCGTTCCAAAATTAAAAACATTTGATAAAATTGGTGCTTTTCTAATTTTCATATCAACAATTTTCTCAAACTCAACAATTTTACTTTTTTTGGATCTATAAACACTTCTTATCTCAATTGAATCTGTATTGACCCAATATCTAGGTGCACTAATAAGGATGTAAGTAAGAGCAAAAACAGTGAACCCAACTAAAGTAAAACCTGCCCAAATTATCTTTGAGTACCGTTCTGGATTAGGCCAACCTAAATCATATGGATTTAGTAAGAAGTAAACAATTGTGAATAATCCTAGATTAATTATCAAAGTAAGTGCTAACCATTGCATAATATATTCTGTGGAAACTTGCAATGAGAATCTTGAACTTTTACTTTCGCTCATTGTTATTTGCTCTTTTTTTTATTATGTAAATGTTTTTCCTACTTTTCTAATTTTAGTTGATTTCTACAATTATATAGTTAAAACTAGAAATTTGAGAAAAATAAAATAGAAAAATGAGATATCAAATAGAAGTTATTCATCACTTTCTTCTGGTTCTTCGTCTGCTTCATCTTCTTCGTCAGGTGTTTCTTCGTCTACTTCTTCATCTTCTTCCTCTGAAATCTCGATAACTTCTTCTGCAATGTCTTCAGCAATCTCTTCAATGACTTCTTCATCAACTTCTTCGTCAACGACTTCTTCTATCGTATCTTCCAAGGAATCTTCTACAGCTTCTTCTAAAGTTTCTTCTATAATTTCTTCTTCTTCCTCTTCGGTGACTTCTTTGACTTTAGGAGCTTTCTTTGGTTTCTTCTTTTTGGTACGAACAGCCAATACAATAATAATGACTGTTAAGCCAATCAATGCAAGTCCTGCTCCAGCCAAAAAGAGTACAATGAATATAATTGGTACGTCTGGAAGATTGGATATCCCTTCAACAAGTATCATTATTGCTGGTATAATGACTAAAAACAATCCAAATACTGCAACAGCATATGATACAGCAATTTCTAAATTACCTTTAGATCTAGGTTCAGTTTCTTCTTCAGCTGTCATGTTTCTTCTTATCATCAACATCAAAATTAAATATTTTGTTAAAAAAAGACGTTTTAAGTTCTAGTAATTAAGCAATTATAGTTTACTTATATTTCCTCAAAATAATTATCCTTTTTTTATAGTAGAAGTTTCAATATAAATTTCCTTAAGAAAAGATTCTCTTTTTGTTAGTATTCTAAATCAAATACCCTCGAAAGTTAAAGAAAGTAAATGATTATTATTAAGAAAAAGACTAACAATTAGTATACTAAGAAAACAGTAATTGGAGACTAATAATGGAAATTACTAGTAAATGGATTGAAAAAAATAAATTCAAAGTTGATGATGGAAAACATCCATTCTTTATCCTTGACACACCAGAGAAATATGGTGGAGATGACGCTGCTCCAACAGCATTAGAAATGGCGGTAATGGCTTTAGCAACATGTTTAGGTACAACCTATCGAATGACTTTAGGTCATATGCATCTTACATTTAAAGAGCTAGAAATAAAAGCAATAGCAAACAAATCAGATGATATACACTTGTCAGACATTCATCTAATGGTTTATGTGAAATCAAAAGAATCTCGAGAGAAATTGGAGAAAGCTTTAGCTATCGCTGAGAAGAATTGTGCAGTTGACATAATATTTCATCAAACAGAAATCCCAATAGAAACAAAGCTGAAGATATTAAACTAAAAATTGAACTTCATTTATTTTCGCGTAGTACATTTCAAAAGATTTATACATAATTTACTGACTCACAATTTTCGATTAGATTGCACAAACTTTAGAGGTAAAATAAAAATGAAATCAACATATAAACTAGTGAAAAATTATCAAGCAATTGTAGATAATGGAAGAAATCATGCTACAGTAATTGACTTAACACCAAATGGTGATGGTGAGAATTTAGGTCCAACAGCATTAGAATTATGCTTAATGAGCTATTCCGGTTGTATCGGTACGATCTTCGCTAAAATTGCTAGAAAGATGCGAATAACTATTGAAAGTTTGGAAGTTGTTCTTGAAGCTGATAAAGACAAAAACGACCCTACGATTAGCTCTGTAAATGCAACAGTAAATGTAAAATCTCCTGACTCAGTTGCAAAACTCGAAAAGTGCTTAGATTTTACATTGCACACTTGCCCTGTAGGAGTACTTTTTGATAATGCAGATGTACCAAAAAATGTTAAATTAAATGTAATAGAGTAAATGAGCCTTTGCTTTTTTATCAAACGTTTCCATCCTTTGTTCTAAAAATGATGTATTCTGCAGTTTTGATAGTTTGTTTTCATGTCGCTTGATTTCA
>JAUVZH010000160.1 GCA_030602675.1 Candidatus Heimdallarchaeota archaeon
GCTGTAATTAGCAACAGCCAAAAGGTATGGATTTTTTGAGAATGTACTAATTCATGTCCTGCGATACCTCTTATATCATCATCTGAAAAATCTGAAAGATCTTTTGACATAAAAGCTATTCTTTTATCAAAAAATGCTCCAAAGGCAAAGGCATTTAGGATTGGAGCTTTTACTTTTCCAACTTTTATTTTTGTTCTAATTCCAAGCTTTTGTCTTACTTCTTCAACAAGTTTCAAAACTCTCTCATGTTGTTTTCTTTCTATAACCTTCTGTTCCAATTTTTCAACTAATTTTGTTATACGTTTATTACCAAATTTGGAAGTTTCTGTTTTTAATTCCTCAATTGATTTCAATATTTGCTCATCTTTAATCTGTTTAGTTAATTTGCTCTGGATTTCATCAACAGATTTGATAACATTCTCCTCTGCTTCTTTTTTAACTAATTTCTGTTTTATTTTAGTAGTCAATTCTGTGAAATTTTCTTGTTTTATATACTTGACACCAAAGATAAAATGAAGCAAAGGTCCAGATATAAGATAAAGAACAAAATTCGTAACAATCATAATTTCATAAGTTCCAAAGGAAGCGAATAATAGTCGTTCTGCTACAGGACCTGTAAAATCACCATAGAAGAAATTTAGACCATCCTCACCAAAATTTGAAAATTGATATAGGATAACATATGAGAAAGCAAATAGCAAAAGATAAATGATTTGTGGTGATGTTAAGCGAGATACTAAAAAGAATCTTCTACCAAAGAATATGATACAAAGTAAGAAGAAAACATAGATAAAAACATTCCAGGCAAGTCCGAACCATTGTTGACCATTAAATGCTCCAAGTGTAAAAGCACTTTCATCACCATCAAAATGGAATTTTGAATATGTTTCCATTGAGAATTGCATTATTCTACCAGCTAGAACAACAACATAAGATATCAGAGAGGCTAACATCAATTCGCGCCATACTGGACTTTCACGAATAACCCAAAGTGAAAAAATCATTAACCAACATAAAGCTGCAAGAATAGCTAGCAAAGCATCTTGAGTGAAACCTTGAATTAAACCACCAATAACTCCTCCTAGTAACAACATAACTAAATCAGGTTCATTCTTCTGAGTTATTACAGTATATAACTCAGTTAGGAGAAATATACCACAAAAAATGGCTATAATAAATCCTAAAGTTGCTGGTAAATTTTCTGTTGAAAACCAATCTCTAAGAACATCAGTAAAAGCTGCTAATTCCATTCTAAATGCACCGTTGATTAACTTAACAAAGATTAATTATCCAAATTATTTACAAAGAGTTAAGATGAATACTCATAAACATATCTGCTAGATTACTATTATTTTAAAGAACAAGATTCTATATAAAAATTAATGGAAAAGCGATTAACAATAAGTTAATCACTTTTAGTTACTTATTTTCTTCTGAAATCAATAGTTATTGCATGTGCTGAACAAGAAATGCAAGGATCATAGGATCTGATCAACATATTTAGAAGCAATTCAATTTCCTCTTGCTTCTTATCAGCAATCATTGGTGCAAATTTCTTGACATCATCCTCAATTTTATTCGTATTATGTGCAGTTGGGGTTATTACATCAACACGAGTGATAATACCATTTTTGTCCACATCATATGAATGATTAAGGAGTCCTCGTGGAGCTTCTGTAGCGATTGTGCCAGTGCCTGCTTTAATCTTGAAGTATTTGTTGTCATCTTTAGGTGGTTTCTCTATGTATTTGGCAGTTATTTCAATTGCTTCATCTACACAATGCATTAACTCAATAACTCTTGCGAGATTGTTATTAAATGGATTGAAATTTGGGAGTTTCAAACTAAATTGCTTTACCAAAGCTTTAGCATCATCAGTTAAGAATTTATTATTGATATTTACTCTTGCAAGAGGAGAAACATAATAAATTTCACCATTGTTTATAGTTGAAAATTTTGCAGTTGAATAATCTCGAACTTCTTCTTTAATGAAGTCCTTTTTGTAATCCTCAGCAGGAACAGTTTTTCCACTAAGCAAGCATTTTAGATCGCCTTTGAGAAATGGATAGGTTTTTCCATCATAGATAGCTATCTGTTCTGTCTTATTGTTAAATTTCGGCATTTCCAATCCGGCATAGAGGTCAGCAATAGCCTGAGTTCCTTTTTTAAATTCAATTAATTTTTCTTTCATGACCTCTAGTTGCTTAGTTGTTGGGTATTTACCAAAACCACCTGGTTTAATATTTACTGGATGGATTTCACGACCGCCTATCAATGTCTGCAAATCATTAGCTATCCTTTTCATTCTGAGAATTAGCTTAACTTCATTTGGAAATTTTGGTACCATTTGTATGACTCCATCATATCCTAAGAAATCAGGCAAAGCAAGCATTCCAACATGCAAAATATGAGATTGAGTATTTTCTCCATGATCTAATAAGAGTCTGAAGTCTTCAACTTGTTTGCTTGGTTCAATGCTAACTGAACGTTCTAATGCTTCAACAGCGGATAATTGATGGGAAGTACTACAGATAGCACAAATTCTAGACATAATATTAATTGCTTCATTATATTTTCTACCGACAGCAAAACCTTCAAAGAATCTTGCTCCTTCTATGATTTGCATTTCTACATTGTTGACTTCTTTCTTATCCATTTCAACTAGTAGACTTCCGTGACCTTCTACACGACAAATGTGTTCTAAATGTAATTTCTTTACTGTCATTTCACATTCCCACCTATTCTTTATCATCCTCTCCATACTTGAGGTTTTTATCGTGCTCCATCCAAGCTTTAAATAAAAATTCCTTCACTTGTGGGTCTTCGCCATTATATTTTAAAAGAAATCTAGTAACATCACTCACAGATGCACCTTTTTTCACCATTAAATCAACTTGCTGTTGATATGCAGCTTCTAATGTCGAACCACGACAACCATCACAAGGTAATCCATAACTAGGACATAATGCATCGCACCCAGCTTGAATTATTGGTCCCATACAAATTATGTTATCCTCTAGGAAAATACATCGATTTTCTTTTGCCTTACATTGATGACAAACAGGCAGGTTTGGTAATTTTGGTTTACCACCAATAAGGAAATACTTGACAAAATCTAAGAATTCATATTTGTTAACAGGACATTCAAGAATATAATGATCTACATCAACTACTTTGTTAATGGGTTTAACTTTGATAACTGGAAATTTATCAGCATCTTTACCATATTGTGCTTCTCGAATTACTCGATCATTTCTATAATTTCTAATTGCTTGAACACCACCAAAACAAGCACATGATCCTATAGCTACGAGAACTTTCGCTTTAGTCCTTAGTTCTTTTAGTTCTTCTTCTTGTTTTGTATTTACGATGCTTCCTTCAACGAATAGAATATCATATGGACCTTTCTTATTACCAGACATAGCCATTCTGAAATCGATGATATCAACTAAGCTCAATAAGTCAAGTAGCTCATCTTCTAGATCAAGAATACTTAATTGGCAACCAGCACAACCAGTAAATCCGACAATTCCAATTTTTGGTTTTGACACTACATCAAAGCCTCCGGTAATGTTCTAATTTGCCTTAAGGTGAAGACTGGACCATCAATGCAGACAAATTTATCACCTACACCACAATGACAGCATTTACCAACACCACATTTCATTTTCCTTTCAAGAGATAGGTAAATGTGATCACCATCCAAACCGAGTTTTTCAAGTTCTATTATTACGAATTTGTACATAATAGGTGGTCCACAAATCATTGCTATCGTATTATTAGGATCAATTTGATCAGCAATCTTTGAAAAGAGATTTGTAACTACTCCTAAATTCCCTTCCCAGCACCGATCATCATCACGATCAACAGTGCATTGGAAATCTATGTCTTCTCGAACTTCATATTCATCATTTTCTTCAGGGAACAATATATCTGATGGGCATCGATCACCATAAAGCAAGAATATTTTGCCATAGTCTTCTTTTTTATCAATTGCATATCTAAATACAGAGCGAAGAGGGAGATAACCTAAACCACCTGTAACGAAAAGTAAATCCTTGCCTTTGTAGTCTGCTATTGGGAATCCATTTCCAAATGGTCCTCTAATTCCTACAATATCACCCTTTTTCTTGTTATGAATGGCATTTGTTACGTTTCCAACATTCCTTATGCCTAATTCAAATGAACCTCTTTTTGTTGGAGGTGATGTTATACTAATAGGAACTTCTCCAATACCATATATTGATACCTCAACGAATTGTCCAGGAACATGTTCAAATAAAGGATTTAAATGGTTTTGAACAAATTTTAACTCGAACAGTTTTGTAGTATCAGTTAGTTCTCGAATGTTCACTATTTTAGCTTCATGAGGTATGCTAATACCTCTATCATGGGTAACTATTGCTCTCATTTTACATTTCACCTCTAACGTCTTCTACAACATCTCTAACATCAATATCTGCTGGACAGTAAGTAATGCATCTTCCACAACCAACGCAACCTTCAACATTATATCTTCTTGGTATATCGATAAATTTGTGCAGATAACGATACCTAAATCGTCTTTCCTTTTCATGTCGAAAATCATGTCCACCAGCTACACTTGCAAATTCAGGATAGTAGCATGAATCCCATTCTCTTTGTCTTATCCCTGTTTTTAGATCAATTGAGATCTTATCCTTTACATTAAAACAGTAACAAGTTGGGCAGACAAAAGTACAAGAACCACAAAACAGACATTCTTTTGTATATTTCTTCCAAGCACGAGATTCGAATTTATCTTCCAATTCACTTGGTAATCCTTCGACAAGAATGTCTTTTTTGAAGCTATTCTTTTTAAGCTCAAGGGTTCTTACATATTTTTCAAAATCTTCATCTGTTGGCTCTTGAAAGAGATCTGGATATAATCTAAGAATTCGTTTGCCACCATCGGTATTTGGCACTATAATAAAATTATCTTTAGCAATTTCTGTGAGCATTAAGTCATAACCACTTTTAGGATCATTTGAATTCATTGACTCACAGAAACAATTCTCATAACATGGTTGCAAACAATTTATACCAATAATAAGGGCTCTTTCTCTAAGAGTGTTATAGAATTCATCTCTGAAATATTCCTTAAAAATCTCATCTAGAACATTATTTCCAGTTATATCGCAAGGTCTGACACCAAAAACAACAATTTTCTTTTCAACACCAATATCTGATTCCTCTAAACAGCTTTTAATCACACCTGTAGTCCGATTAAATTTAAATAAATCTTGTTTGGCAGGATGAAAGAGTTTCTTTATTGATATCATTGGAAGTTCGGTATCAAATAGAACCTCATCTGAACTGGATATTTCTGTAAGAGTTGGTACATTATTTTTATTTGTTGTTGCTACAACGATGAAATCACCTATCATAGCATCTACAAGTTCAGGAATTTTTTTTCTTGAAATTAACTTTGAGACCATTACATTGACTCCAAATTGCAGAATTTTTCAAATTGTCCGAGCTTTTGTTGACATTACTTTTTAATTATATTGATGATGTTAATTATTAGTTACGATTTACAAACTTGAAAAATTGTAATAAGCTAGTATTAAAAAATCATTTTTGCGGAAAAGTACACAAATCTAACCTTACAATATAAAGCTAAAGTATTAAAACTGAGTTTTCATAAATATACAAAAAATCTATTAGTTAAATGAATGAATTTTTTAAAAGAGAATTTAAAGTTGGTTGGAAATTGGCTTCCAGTAAATCTTACATAGTAAAGAATCTAAAGGTACCTCCAGATTTAGAAATTAAAAACCAATATTTTTCAAAAAGACAAAAAATCTTCTCTTATAATCTTAAGTCTCTAAAAATAAAGGAACACTTAGAAACAGAAGAAAAAATAATACTCATTCGTCCTTGTGATGCCATAGCTTTGGAATATATTGACAAAGTAATGCTAGAGGAACCACATGACCCTCAGTATAAGAAAATGAGAGAGCTAAATATTTTTGCAGTCGTAAATTGCTTAGAAACCTGCGAAAAGGGTTTCTGTGTGTCAACAGGTGGGAGCTTGATTAATAGTGGATTGGGTGATCTTGAATTAACTCCTCTTGAAAAGGAAACTTTTCTCGTTGAAGTGTTAACTGAAAAAGGAGAAAATTATGTTAAGAAGCTAGCATTAAAGGAAGCCACTGAAGAACAAATCAAAAAGTGTATCAAAGCAAAAAAGAAAGCAATAGAAAATCCTGGTCAGAATATTATTGAAATTCCTACACCTGAACAAATAAGAGCAATCCCACTTGAAGAATGGGAAAAAATTGCTTCAGGTTGTTTGGAATGTGGGTTCTGTAATTATTCTTGTCCAACATGTACTTGTTATGCAGAAACCCATGCTGAAAGAGGATCAGCTAATTTTTCCAAAATAAGAGTATGGGATGCATGTGTTTTAGA
>JAUVZH010000189.1 GCA_030602675.1 Candidatus Heimdallarchaeota archaeon
AGATGAATTAGCCGTTGTGGCACAGCTTGGTAGTGCGACTCCTTGGTAAGGAGTAGGTCCCGGGTTCAAGTCCCGGCAACGGCTCCATTATTCTTTTTAATCACCTTTGCTATCTATTGAAATGGGTTCAAAAAGCATTACAAACGATTTTTCTTTACTTGTTGGTTTATGTTCAATTCCTTTTTTGATAACTATCATATCCCCTTCATTCAATTGCTGATCTGGATGTCCCTTTTGCTGTATGATGATATTGCCAGATAAAACATAGAATAATTCATCTTCCTTTTCATGTTTATGCCAATGATATTCCCCTTCAAAAAGTGCTAATCGAACAACTTGATTATTTACTCTTAGAATTTCAATTGGTGACCATGGTTTTTGTATTTCTTTGCTTTTCTCAACTATATTTACTGGTTGATTCATAAACATTCAATGATTGATTTCGAGTAAAAATTTTTCCCAGAAGAATTTGCACAGTATTTTAAATCAAAGTAAACAAATTTCTTCCGTGGGGGTTTTTATCTCTCATTGTAAAATTCCTATTACTAACATTTCTGTCGGGATGAAGAATGGTTTATAATGAATATGGTGTTACTAAACTTCTGAATACTAAAGAAGTTTATTTGAGTCATACACCCAAAAACAAGTATATTGAAATGGTCAAATCTATGGAAGATAAAACCATACATGAGCTTTTAATAATTGCTACTAAAGATAAGAATCGCTATCATCGTATTTTCGCTGTACATTTATTAGGAAAAAAGAGCGAGAAAAGAGATGAAATAGTTAACGTTTTACGAGAAGTTGTAACTTATGAGCACCATTCTGTTAGAAACGAAGCGATTTGGGCTTTGGCTAGATTAGGTGATTTGAATATACAGGTTCCACTTATTGAGATATATGCTACTAATAAGACGAATATTGAGAAGACCCTAACGGTAAAATTATTGGGTAAAATCGGAGATGAAAATTCATTTCAATTTCTTCTTAATGTCTGTGTAAATTCCGATAGCATTACTTGCTTAAGTGCTGGAGCATCAATTCACGAAATAATAGACCGAATTGGTGTTGAACCACTTTTAAGAAAATTGCATAATGAAGATTTAAAAATAAGACAAGAAGTTGTATGGATTCTAAGTGCTCGATGTAAATTTCTATTTCGATCAAATGAGAAGAAAATCATCATTGAAGCTCTTAAAAATAAACTAGCTCAAGATCCTTCCATTCTTGTTCGATTAGCAACAGCTTACAACCTATCTGCTCTAAACATTTCTGAAGGATCGAAAGAATTGCTTCTCTTATGTATCTCAGGAAAAATTAAACCAGAAAGACAAGCTTTCTTCCTAAACGAAGTTATTAGAGCATTCGTCTACAGACAGAAAGAATCATCATTAAAGCTTGTTAACAAGTTAAATTTAGCAATTGAAAATTCTGAGAATTTTAGAAAAGATGCTAAAACAACTAGAATCATTTCAAAAATCGAGAGATCTATAAAGAATTTTGACAAAATCTTTGATATTATGTAAGTAGTTTTTATTTGATAAAGAAAGATATTTCAGTATAGTAATAATTAACACAATCATGTTAATTAACGATTTCAATTACTAGCTAATTTTTCCTTAAATTAACACATCTATGTTATATTTACCTATTTATAAGAAGATACCAATATATAAATTGGCGATTAGGAAGCTAATGTATCAACAAGAAATCAACAAGGGTCTTGTATGTTGGTTTTTCTGGGGGTGCATTAGAAACAGACGAATAGAAAATAGTCAAGATTCCTTTACCCAAAGGAGCTTGATGACATTCGGAAACGTCGACTGATCGCCGCTTTTTGGTTATGGGGAAATTTTAATCAAATTGTTTCTGATCCAATTTCTTTGATTTTTTCAATTACTCTGATAGCTTCTAATGTTTCTCTTACATCATGAGTTCTAATTAAATTTGCACCATGAAGAACAGCAATACAAGTTGCTCCAAGAGAACCATAAAGTCTATCTTTTGGATTCTTAATGTCTAATATCTTTCCAATAAATGATTTTCTTGATAATCCAATGCAAATTGGCTGATTGAATTTCTTAGCTATTTCTTGAAGATGTTTCAAAATATGAGTATCAATTTTATACCATTTAAACTCTTCAATTCTATGAAAACCAATGTCTGGATCAACAATTATCTTTTCTAGCCCAATACCTGCGTCTTGTGCGATTTTTAGAGAATGATCTAGAGCTGAAATAACTCTCTCTGTTGGATTTCCTTTGAATCTGTTTAGCTTAGTAGCTCCAATAATAATAGGTACATCAAAATCTGCTGCAACTTTCGCCATATCTTGGTCATCATTTAGCCCACTGATATCATTAATCATTTTAGCACCATTTTCCAATGCTGCTTTAGCTACTATAGCTCTGGTTGTATCAATTGAGATTGGTATTTTTACTTCATCAAGAATAATTTTTAATCCCTTCACTGCTCTTTTACTTTCTTCTTCAGGAGAAATCTCAGTCTCGAGATAAGGTGCTGTACTTTTTGCACCAATATCAATTATATCAGCACCCTCTTTTACTTGTCTAATAGCAGTCTGTAATATACTTCCCGGTCCAGTTTTAATTGATCCTTTGTAGAAAGATTCAGGACTAAGATTAATTACTCCTTGGATTTTTACAGATTCATTTACCCCTATCTTTAAATCATCTAATTTTATAATACTCAATTGAAATGCTCCTATCTTCATACATGAATTAATCCATTAAAAATTAAACGGATAATTTTCCAAAGAGTTTTATAATTACTTTTAGAAGTTAGTTCGCATTTCATAAAGTTAGAGCTGTTAAATCATGAAGAAAAATAGATTCAATCGTCTTAAAAAGAAATTTAGATATTATGATGATTCAATAGACTTAGAAGAACGTGTTGATATACTTCTAAGTGAGTTAAGGTTAAAGGAAAAGTTTCGTTTATTATCTGGATTAAACTTCTCTTGGTGGACAACAAAACCGATAAGACGATTGAAAATTAAACGACTTGGAATGACTGATGGACCAATAGGTGTAGCTTCCCATTCATCCCATTTCAAGAAAAATACTGAATTTCCTTGCAGTAAATGCTTAAGCTCAACATGGAATCGCACTCTAGCATATGAGTATGGTCTTGCCATAGCAAAAGAAGTTCGAGATGTAGGTCGTCATGTTTTACTTGGACCAGGAATAAATATTGATCGAACACCATTAAATGGTAGAACTTTTGAATATCTTAGTGAAGATCCATATTTAACACAAGAAATGGCTATTCCCTATGTTCAAGGTGTTCAAAGCCAAAGAATTGGTGCTTGTATTAAGCATTATGCTGCTAATAACCAAGAAACTAATCGCTTTTATGTTAATGTTAACGTTGATGAAAGAACACTAAATGAAATTTATTTAAAAGCTTACAAAGGTGTAGTCGAAAAAGCGGATCCTTGGGTATTCATGAGTTGTTATAATAAAATAAATGGAACACATGGTTGTGAAAATAAAGAATTGCTCCGAGATACGTTAATGGATAAATGGGGATTCAATGGTTTTGTAGTAACTGATTGGTTCGCAACAAGAAGAATATCTGAACCTGTGAAGAGTTTACTTGCTGGATTATCTTTAGAAATGCCATTAACACTTATTTATAAATTAAGATTCCTAAAAAAAGCATTCAAAGAAGGAAAGTTCTCAGAGGATGATCTTAATTATGTCATTAGACGTCTACTTCGAGTTATGTTCTTAGTTGGTCTATTTGATAGTTCAGATAAAGTTCCAAAGGGAGAAAGAAATACCCCTGAACATCAAATGCTTGCAAAAAAAATAGCAGAGGAAAGTATCGTACTACTGAAAAACGATAACAATCTTTTACCACTAGACATCAATAAAGTTAGAAAAATTGCAGTTCTTGGTCCAAACGCCAAGAAAAAAATGGGCAAGGTTCTTTATGGTGGAGCAGCAGCAGTCCATCCACCTTACGAAATCACACCTTTACAAGGTTTAGAAGAGAAAAGTGAAGGAAGAATAGAACTAATAAATGACCCATCATCTGCTGATGTTTGTATTATGTTTTTGGGACTCAATCACAGCATAGGAAATGATTGTGAGAATTATGATAGAAAGAACTTAGAATTACCAAAGAAGCAAATACAACTAATCAAAGAAACTGTCAAGAAAAATCCAAATGTAATTGTTGTTTTGAAAAACGGTAGTTCTATAGCTATGGATGAATGGATAGACTTGGTACCTGCACTAGTAGAAGCGTGGTATCCAGGTTTAGAGGGTGGTAGAGCTATAGCAAATGTCCTATTTGGTAATGTAAATCCCTCTGGAAAATTACCAATAACCTTTCCTAAAAAATTATCTGATTCACCTGCTCACAAATCTCATAGAACTTATCCTGGAGATGAGAATGTGTATTACGAAGAAGGTCTATTTGTAGGATATAGGCATTTTGACAATGAAAAAATTGAACCTTTATTCCCTTTTGGATTTGGACTCTCTTATACTTCATTTGAATACAGCAATTGTAAATTGAATGGAAAAATGCTAACACCAGAAGAAGAACTGACTATTTCATTAGAAATAAAAAATACTGGAGAAAGAGAAGGCTCAGAAATAGTTCAAATGTACTTGTCTGATGATGAATGTTCAGTTGAAAGACCACCAAAGGAATTAAGGAATTTTGCTAAAGTCAATTTGCAACCTGGTGAAAAGAAAGTATTAAGCTTCAAATTAACTATTAATGATTTGACTTTTTATGACATAAATACACATAATTGGAAATACGAACCAGGAATATTTACAATATTGATTGGTAGTTCATCAAGAAACATACATTTTGAACAAAAGATTGAACTAAGAGAGTGATATTCAACGCATAAAACTGATTTGTGTCGATGCCACTTGGAAAATGCAGAAGAACTTACAATGATCATTCTTAGTTGGATTAGTGAAAAAATTTTCTTAACTGTTTTATTTAGTTAAAGTTATCAATAAAAACTAGTTAACTAACTATCTATGATAAATCTTATAAAATGGTGTTTTTCATATCAAATAAATAGCTTTGCCGAGGTAGCCAAGCCCGGACCACGGCGCTGGTCTTGAAAACCAGTTCTCGCAAGGGAGCGCGAGTTCGAATCTCGTCCTCGGCACCATTTTTCTTCTCATCTGATAATTTTTTGTAATAACTATCTCATTTATCAAACTAATCTTTATAGATCTCTTTTAATTCTTCATCAATTTTTTTAAACTATGAAATAGAATCATTCATTTATGAAAGGATTAATGTTCGATTTGAAAATCTGGAAGGCTCTACTTAAGAAAATGGGTTTAGGCAGCAAGTTTCTTATGGTCAAGTACAAGAATGATTGGCCTAAACCTACGATTAGATATCCTAATCAAGTTTTTGTAAAAAATCATCTAGGTGGTATATGTGGCTCAGATCTCCACCAACTTAACATAGAAGGTTCATATTTTTCTACTATATTAGCAAGTAAAACAAATCCATTCCCAATCGGTCATGAAGTTATTGGACAGTGGTAGAAGTGGGTGATAGCGTTAAAGATATCAATATTAGCGATAGGGTTGTTTTTGATCCAGCTGCAACTTGTGAAGCTTATGGTTTTAATCTTTGCTCAAGCTGTGTAAGAGGGTTTGTTGCTGGTTGCTTATGCTTAACCGGAACAAGTGATGATCTTCATTTGGAAGAGAAATATGGAGGAAGAGATAACTGGGGTGGATACGGTGGTGGAGGATTTACTGAATATTTATCTGGATTGGAAAAGCAATTCTACAAAATACCGGAATCCATACCTGATGAAGTAGCAGTCTTAACAGAACCATTTGCTGTTTCTATACACGCAGTTTCTTGTAATATGCCTAAAGATTCTGATAAAGTG
>JAUVZH010000346.1 GCA_030602675.1 Candidatus Heimdallarchaeota archaeon
TCATTTATAGTACTGAATATTTCGAACAAATAATTGCTGATTATGGTTACGAAGAAGTAAGTGATGGTTTGCTTTATGGAATGCTAACTGCTTTAAATTTACCAGCTATTGTAATCTTCTTTGGTGCTGGTGCTTCACTTATTTGGTACAAACCAGAGGGAAACTATTGGAAAGGCATGTATCAAACATTAAGGTTTATTTTTGTTGGCTTTTCGATGGTTTTAGCTTTGATTTCAATAATATCTACAATTGCTTGGTTGTTTTATAATCCTAGTGTTCAAATTACTGGATATGAAAGTTTCTGGTTATTCTATATTATCGGAATTCCAGTAGACATGAAGATTTCAAATCTTTATTTAGCACTTTTGTCTGTTTATCTATTCTGTATAGTTATAATGATTCTACCTCCAATCATAAAGAGTGTTAAAGAGAAAACTTCTCAAAGTGGCGATAAAGAAGTTACCAAATATAAGATAGAAGAAGCTAATGAAATCGAAGAAACAAAACCCGAAAACCCAAATTTAGAATTAAAAAGTAAAACTGAGACAATAAGTCGTTTAGAAGCTAAAAAAGGCAGAATGCCTGATATTTTCTATACTATAAAGAATACTCCTCTAATTAAAACAATGGAACTTTTAGGACTTTCAATGATAGTATCAATAATTCTAATCTTCGTATTATCTCCTTTTATCAATGAAGAAACTACTGTTGAACTAACTGATCCGTTTATCACAGTAATAGCTGTTTTTTGGGCAGGAATTTTTGAGGAAATAAGTTTTCGACTAATCTTAATCGGAGTTCCTATGATTATTGTTGTAATCGTTAGATACAATTTACAAAACATACAAACCAGAGAGCAAATTGAGAACAGTTTTGGTAAAGTGCCAAAAAGTCAACCTAAACTCACAATTACGGATGTAGTGTTTTCATTTAGAGGGAAATATAAGATCATAGGTTATCCTGAATGGATACTAGTTGGGATATCTTCATTGCTATTTGGATTTGCACATTGGAACAAGTGGACTGGTGGATGGGGTGCATGGAAAATAATTCAAGCAGCAGTTGCTGGTTTCTTTTTAAGCTATGCATTTGTAAAGTATGGGCTTGCATCTGCAATATTTATTCATGTAACAAACAATGTTATTTCAGCGCTTTCAATTTTTAGCGCAGAAATCGATAATGCTGAATTCCTTGCTGGTTTTACAATGTTCCTAACAATGATTCTATTGTTATTAGGATTAATGAAAGCAGTAAGCCTAATAATCAATTTAGTCTACAAACAATTTCTCTTGAAAAAATCTGTGGTTTCAAGATAAAATTACTGTATTTGAATCTTGGTAAGAAATTTGCAATTATCTGTACTACAGAAGATAAATAGATATTAGGAATAATTGAAATGAATAATAATCCATCAAAAGAGAAGCAAATTGTACACATTATAGGAATAGGTAACCTTACTCGTTTAGATGATGGTGTAGCTATTAGAGTAGTTCAAGAGCTTGAAAAGATAGAATTTCCTTCTGGTATAAAAATTACCGATTTAGGCACTGGCGGTGTAGACATTGCTCTAATCTTTGATGGATGGTTATACGGAATAATAATTGATGCAGTTGATATTGAAGGGTTAACGCCGGGAGAAGTTGTAGAGTTCAAAATAACAGAAAATAATTTACCTGATGTAAAAGGACTAAGTTTTAGTCATGGTTTCGATGCCTTAACAGCACTAAAACTTGCTTATGCTGTTTCAGAATTTAACCTTCCAAGGGAAATTGTTATACTAGGAATCCAGCTAGAACAAATGGCTGGTTTTGGAATTAAGCTATCATCTTCTGTTGAAAAAGCAATACCTATCGTTATAGAAAGAGTTGTTGAACTTATCGAATTATTTCTTCAAAAATAATTAATCGATTTCAGCAATTTTGTCTAAAGACATTCGAGCAATTTCATTGAAAACTAATTCAACTCCTAAACCATTAGCAGAAGAAGTCTCAATATATCTGATGGCATTGTATTTCTTTATTGTATCCTCAACAATATCATCTGCAATTAGTGGATCTCTCGGTAAATCGCTTTTTCCACCAACTAGGATTACATCAGTCTTTGTATTTTTATCAACAAAACCATACCAAGTATCTAAGCCACCAATAGATAATGCTCGAGTTAAATCAAACATTAAAACAGCAACAAGTGCTCCTCTAAAATAATTATCGAAAATACCCATTTGTTTGAATTGTTCTTGTCCACCACAATCCCAAACGCTTAAAGAAATGTCTCTTCCTTGATGACTCATTTGATGGATGTGAAACCCAACACCAATTGTGAGTTTTGTTGTGTCGATAAATTCTCCTGTAAGATAACGTTGAATCAGTGTAGTTTTTCCAACACCGCCATCTCCACCAAACACGACTTTAGCTATTATTTTCGACATTGATGCGCCCCAACAAGGTAATTTATCAACTTATGTTTTGTAATAACAAATCAATAGTGCAATATTCGTTAATATAAAGCTATTCGTTTTAACAAATAGCCTTTCAAAAAGTTTCAAAATAGAAAAATAAAGAGGAGATTGACTAATGTATCTTTTCAATAGAAACATTAAGTCTATCAAGAATTTTGGACATTTCACTAATTTCAGTAACTGAAACAACTTTGAGTTTGTTTTTGAAAACACTAGAATTTAATTCAGATGCACTTCTGTAAATCTGTCTTCTTCTCCAAACAGAAGGATCTGGGTGATAGAAGAGAATTGCTAAAGTATTTTTGTTTTTATCGGCAACATAGAAGACATCTGCTGCTGGGATTTTCTTGCCAATTAATTCTTTTGGTGAGCCATCTTCAAGAATTGTGAAAATTCTTGGTAGTTTACCAGAGAATAATAATCCCATTTTCTTAGAAAGATCTTGAAGATTAGCGTGTGTTAAATCTCTTTCAGAAGTTATATCCCTAACAATAACAGAGAAGTATGGCTTAATTAAACCATAAGCATCTAAGATTTCTCGAGTATAATCTTCTCTAAACAATAAGAAGAGAATGCATTTTCGACCAAATTCCATTATGCGTTGGTCTTCAGATGCCTCAGCTTCAACATCGAAAGTAATTGCCATTGCACGTAAATCACTAGCATCTGGAACAGGCAAAGGACCAAATGATCTTTTATCATCCATTGTGTCATAGATTTGTGCTTTTTTCTCTTTCATTGTTTTGCTTGAAGATCCTTCATCTAAACCTACAATTGTCATTCCTTCTACAGCTAACGTAAGAGTTTGCTCTTCTTTAAGATCTGTATCATTATAAATGACCATGGGTCCAGTATCTTCAAATGTTACAAAGACAATTCCTAGTAAGTGTTCTTTTTTCGATTCCATTCCAGACATTTGATATCAACCTTTTTTGGATATTTTAGTTATAATCGTTAAATGATTTTTAAAGTGCAACGGATTATGTTATGAAATTATACCTTTGAATTTATAAATCTGTTTTTCTCTGATTATTTCTGTAAAGTTTTTATTTTTCTGTTAACTTGATGCTAATTTCTAATTAATACTTAAGCGGATATACCATCATCTTTATTTTTGCTTTCTTCGATGAGATTTTCTATAGCTATTCGACCATTTTCTCCTTCTTCTAAGAAGATATCTAATACCATTTCTGCGATTTGCTTTGCTTTACCTATAGCACCACCACGTTCTATAAACAAGCAGCATATTTTTTGCATTCTTGATACCAGAACCATTGAATAGTCACCTACAGTTACAACATCAAGAAAACTTGAATCCTTA
>JAUVZH010000137.1 GCA_030602675.1 Candidatus Heimdallarchaeota archaeon
AAACCATATATCCACCCTACAACTCCACCAATAATAAGAAGTAGTGGAACAATTGCCTGACCAATAAGAATAGCTGAATAATTTTTGAAATGCTTTTTAAGTTGAGAGAATTTAATTTCATTTCCAATATGGAATCCAATAAAACCCAGTGCAACACCAGTAATTATCTTAAAAACAATCTTACTTTCACCAGTAATCATATCAGGCTTAATAATACCAATAATTGAAGGACCAATGAGTATTCCCATTATAAGAAAACCTAAAGCCTCTGGAACACCTATTCGTTTGAATATATAGGCAGCCAAAACCACCAGAAGTATTACTATTCCAATATTTACCACATAGTGAGTTTCTATGGGATCGAACAATTCTCTGAAATTTTCTAATAATTCTTCAAACATTATAATACGCCTGTTTTATTACTGATTTAAGATAGCCATTGCTTTTGTACTTCCTTTTAACCCGTTATAGTCCTACATTTAATCTGAGTTTCAGCCTAAAAAATGAGACTTGATTAAAATCGCTGATATTGGATTTTTTTGTACTCCTATTACGAAAATAAATAATCAACAATTAAATTTTACTATAGATACTTATTTTTTCATTAAATTATTTATATACTTAATTAAAAAAACAATTAAAAATCTATTTAATCGAAGACTTTCTATATAATAACACTAAGGAAATTCGATAAATTCTTTCTTTGTATTTTGTTTTTATCCTCCTTAAAGGCTCTATTTTTTGTTAATAAGAGAAAATGTTCCTCTACATAACATAGATATGAGCAACTTAGAAATAATTTTTAAATAATAGTAAATCAAAATAGTCGATTAAGAAATTGTTTTCCTTCATTTTCAGACATCTAGATGAAGTTTTTAGTGTTCTAACGGATACTTTTCTAAACAAATTTTTTGGCTTCAGAAATTACGCTTGAATTGATTCTAAAAAACAAGAAAAAGGAAGGTGAACATCAAATGTTTTCTTTATTTGCTACTTTTTCTTTCTCTTCTTCAATTACTATCTGTTGACCTTTTGCTCTTCTATTTCTCCTGGATTCATTAACAACAATATAACCAACTACTAATATAGGGATAAGAATGCCAAAAAGAATAGCTCTTCCTTTAAGGAAAGTAGGAACAGGTGTTTGTAAGGTATGAAGAGGTTTAGATATCGGATATCTATCCTTGTTATCAGCAGTACCATTAATCTTGTAGGAACCAATTCCCCACCAATCAGACCAGTAGTTGCCTATTCTAGTACCTTCCTTAGACCAGAGATTTTCTACTCCATCATCTATGGCTTGACTCTTTCCATTGAGATTATTATTGACAAAGGAATTATGGTGGATTTCATTGTAACTTGAGAAATCCTGACCAAAGAAAGCTGAAATAACAAGACCAAACGAAGTAGAGTTTTCAATGAGATTATAACTAATTTCGCAATATTTTGATGCTCCTTCTGGATAGGTACTATCTAAAATAATACCAACGTAATTGTTGAGGAAAATATTTTCAGTGATTTGATTACGTGGAGCATTACCTAGGAAAATCCCCATGTCATTGTTAGAGAAATAATTGCCGGAAATAACACCATCAGTGGAATTATTTTCAGATCTAATGCCAAAATGATTATTCGTAAAGGTATTGTTAGCAATCAGCGAATCAGGACAACTATCATAATAAATCCCGTGTTCATTACTAATGAATAAATTGTTAGTAATAGTGCTCTCAGGAGCATAGGTTATCATTAGTCCATGTGAAGCAAAACTATCACAAGTATTATTATTAATTTTAATTGTTCCCTCTTCTGTTAGAGAAACTCTTATGCCTGCTTGAACAGCCCAAAAAGTGCAATTCTGAATTAGAACATGTTTTGTGGTATTCCAAATTTTAATACCATAACTCATAAGAGTGTCAATAACATAATCTTCAATTCTGTAAGGATTACTAGCTGAACCATCACCAAGAAATCCATAATCTGTGAAATTACTATCATATTCAATATTAATCACACCCTCTAATGCGTTACTTACAAGAAATTCATTATCAAGTGGTTTATCAAGAAGAACTCTATAGCTCTCTTGAGAAAACTTCTCAGTATCAACTAATTTTGATTCAACAGGCAATAAAATTAAGATAATAAAACAAGCCATCCAAAACTTAAGTCTTTTATTTCCCATTATCCTCAAGATAGCTTTTAGTGACAGATATTAAAAAATATTCTCTATTTATTTGATTGAAATTTTTCGCTGGCAAACTGGACAAGTCCCCTTCACCTTTAACCATTCTTGTAGATGATTTAAGTGAGCAATTCCTTGACATTCGTAACAAGAACCTATGATTTCTTTTGATGATATTGGTAATTTACAAACTATACATCGAACAATCTTCTCATTACAATTAGGACAAATACTAGCTGATCTATCTTCAATATTTGTATGACAATAGTAGCATGTGTATGTTCCATAACGAGGTATAGGATGAGAAATCAGGTCATCAACGAGCTCATCAGTATTCTCTTTACGGATGAAAACTTGTTCTAATTTTAAAAACTCTCCTAATTCAGGTCTTTGCTCGAGAATAGCAACAATGACATCCTCAATATACTTCTTTGGCGATTCTACTAATTCAGCAATACGACTCACAGTAACTTGGATATTTGGTCGAACTTCTTGGATAATTTTCAAAACTGAAGAGTAAATATCAAGCAACCTATCATCGAAAATTACATCACCAGTTATTTCATAAGGATTGGGAACATCAGAGATGATTGCAGGTGGATTAAATAGTGAAATAACCTCGAAACGATCTGCAAAACCAAGTTCACTAGCAATTTTATCCAAAGAAGAGCTAATAACAGAAACATAATCAGTATTTTTCTTTTTTTCAGCTCGACGTAAAGCAAGAATCAAAGATTGGATTCCAATCTCTCCATCTTTTTCTCCTGTCTTGATAATCTCATGAGCAAGCTCCAGAGGATAGGATTTTGATTTAATTTGATTATATTTCTGAGCAACTAAAAGGGTGTGTTTAGGCACATTGCTTAAGTTGTTGGTTTCGATCTTCCCTTTTATCCAGCGGTACTCTACTGTACCATCTATGGAGTCCTTATAATCAATCATTCTTCTGATCAATTTAAATCCCTCACATGCTTCATACTTGACATCCAATTCATTATTTCTAAAAACGTTTGCAATATTAAAAAGCTATTCTTTTATGACTAAGACCTTGGTTTTAAGGGAAGAGTGTGGTATACTACTAGGTTTCATTAAATCTGAACCACATTTCTTACAATGTGAATTATTTCTTTTCTTGGTAATATTATTGCTTTATAATAATTCTAAATTAATTCCCATTCTTCTCTTTTAAATTCATAAACAATTTTTTTCCCAACAGTTTTATGTTTTAATTTTTTATTTATTCGAATCATATGTTTATTGCTTTGAGCATTACCTGTAAACCAGAATTTTGCATTTAATTCACTCAAAATCTTCTCTAAAACTTTATACTTCAAAGCTAAACCAAAACCGTTTCCTCTATGTTCATGAACAACTCCTGTATCATCTTGTTCAACAAGATTAAGATCATATTTGTTATAGAGAACTCTTGTATGACCTACTGGTTCGTTAGTTTCTTTTGTAGCAATTGCATAACCAAAATTTCTATCACCTTTTTTAAGAGTATATTCAATCATAGACTTGTAACGTTCAGGGGTAATAATATCCTCCCCAAAAGACATTTCTTCTCGAGGCATATCGTTCCATATTCTCTCTACCATTTTGACATATTCTGCTTCATTGAATTTCTCTGCATAATCAAAACTTTCAAGCTCTACAAACGAATAACCTAATTGTTCAATTCTTTCAGTTTCTTTCGTTACAACCTCCCTAATTTCTTCTAGATCAAATTCCGATAGATCAGCAGCTCTAATGATTTCTTCAAAACAGCTCTCTTGTTTGAATTTTTGGAGAAATGCTTCACCAACAGAACCCTCTTTAGCTGAAGCTGCTAAAGCTTTTATCTGAGAAGGAATCTGAGAAAATAACTTTCGCATAATCTCAGTACCATATCCTATTCTCCGATTTGTAGGAACTACATAAATTTGAAAGAATCCATGCTCTAAATTATCATATTTTATATTCCAACCAGAATATCCAAATCCAATCAGTTCATCAGAGTCATTAAATGCGAATACAGTAATTGTTTCTTGTTCTGTTGGTTTTGGTAAATTCCAATAATTGCGATAAAAAGCTAAAGAAGGTGGTTCAAAAGGCAACCGTTCTGAATCATTACTTCTTATCAAGATTATCATTTTTTCATGATATTTCTCCGGTAAGTCCTTCTTCTTTCCAATTATATACTTCAATTCTTTCAAAACCAACAATTCCTAATTAAAATTGTTTTTTTAACATTATTTATCTGAAGTTTACTTAAGAAGTATTTTTCATACTCTAAGATATAAGTCATTTTACTATCACTCTTTTTTTTCATAAAAGAGAATACTTTTGGTGAACCACCAAGAGATCATATAGTAAAAGAAAAAGTTTTGGTAGTTTAAATAGTTTATAACGTAAGTTACTATTGAAACATTATTTATATTCTCCATTATTAGGAAACCTCCCTTTTCCTTGAGCGGGATTAGTCATCTTCCCTTTCTTCCCGCTCAATCTTTGATGTAATAACAAAATAAACTCATTTCCTTCTATAATCAATAACTCCAAAAAATAAGATATTATTTTAAAGAAAATGAGCATTTTAATTAGAAGACATTAGTGGCAAATCTAAACTTATTTTCCAAAAAGTTTTAGATATTAAGCATCTTGGATATAATCATAGGAAAGTAGATCGTTGGAGTTAATTGTTTGAGTAAATTAATTGAGCAGATGAAAGTGTATATTAGGGTGCTCCTACTAAATCGACGGTCCACACTTCTCTCATTTCTAGGGTTGGGGTTGAGTCTGGTTCTCATATCAGAGGGATTGATTATTGCTTACACCTATCAATATGGTGCTTTTGTGGAACATGTGGGGGAGATTCCATCAAAACAATTAACAGTATCTATGTCAGCCTTTGACATTGAAGACAATTCGAGAGAATTAAATGACTATTTTCATGAAATAACTGCTCAAGTTTCCTCTGAACTTGGGTTGACAAACTACATACGCAAAATGGATTGGTATTTTGAAAAATTTACTATCCTTGGTATACAAGTTCCGGCTGTTAATGGAAATTTTCAGTACCTTCGAGATATTAACTTATATGGTGTTTCTTATGATTACTTTAGTGTATTTCAATCACTTCTGTTTAACGGTTCACTCCCATCTGATTCTGATGATGTGTTAGTAGTGGCTAAAAGCAGTACATTTAAAAATTCCAACTTGAGTGTGGGAACATTTCCTTTGTACATACCAGTATGGGGAGGTATACTGAGAGTTGGTGATATTAATATCTCCGGAACAATCAAAAAAGAACAATTTAATACCTATGACGGTTCATCTCAAGAAGATCTCAAAGCAATGACTGAGTACTTTACAGAAGAATTCATGTTGATTAACATAGATAATTTCCCAAATGGTGGAATGAGACCATTGGGTCGATATTCCTTTTACATTGAAGATATCAACTCATTCAATATTGATGAAGATATAGCAAATATTAATGCATTAAGCCAACAACTCACAAGGGAATTCAAGGAAGATGGATATACATTACATGTGTACAACCATCTAAATCCGCTTCTAAGGGATTTTGCTGATGAATTTAAACTGTTTCAACTTTTTGGCATCCTATTCCTTATTCCTCTTGCAGTAGTTTCTATTGCACTTGCTAGTTTTTCAGCTAATCTATTGAAACAAAGACAGAAGCAACAAATCGCGAGTTTGTTTCAACGAGGTTCCTCACAAACTGCAGTGTGGGTACTGTTATTTGTTCAGCTGGTAGAAGTAACAGTATCTGGAATAATATTTTGTTGTGCAATTGGCTATCCTTTTACATGGCTGATGCTGAAAAGCACAGGTTTTCTTACTTTTGCTAAAATAGGGCTTGTACCTGTAATTAAGGGTATCATTTTTTATGTTATTATAGGAGCAGCTTTTGTAATTTCGTTTGTAATAAATTTATTAGATATAAAGGATCTCAGTAAAATCTCCTTAACTGAAGCACATGAGGAAGTACAACAAAAACAACCTCTATGGAGGAAATTATACTTAGATATTTGTTTGTTAATTATTGGTCTTATAATTTGGCTGATTGTAAAATATCACCTACAAGCGACAGCAGCGTATACTTTCGCATATAATTTAGGAATTATTGCACCAGCTTGTATTATTTTAGGAGGAATTTTACTTGCAGTTCGTTTGTATATAATTATTACAGAAGTGATCTCAAAGGAGTTATGGAAAAGTGAAAAATTAGGGATATTTGCTTTTTCGACAAAACGCAGTAGTAGACGAAAGCAAACAACACTCAGAAGTGTTCTACTCATTGCTCTAACATTTACTCTGCTTTTTACAGTATTAATAAGTGTTGAATCATACAAGAAGTTTGATACTGAAAAAGCCTATTATTCAGTAGGGGCAGATATTCTTGTAAAAAATGTTAATTCATTTTCAAATGAAACAAAGAACCAAATACTGGCAATTCCCGGAGTGCAAGAAGCCACCTATCTTTATTATACAAGTCAGGTAGTATCCTATAGTAATATATTATACTCCTATCTTATAGTGGGTATAGATCCACAAGAATTTACAAAGACTGCTTATTTTGATAAAGAGTACTTAAATGGCAAGACTCCAGAAGACTTCTTTAATACCATAAATAAGACCACTGATGTAGTAATGCAATATGATCAATATGCAAAAGCTTTCAATGTTTCTAATGTGAATATTACTGTTCCAGTTGAAAAATATCCTGAAGG
>JAUVZH010000415.1 GCA_030602675.1 Candidatus Heimdallarchaeota archaeon
GCAACAAACAAAGTTTTACCTTGCAAGATTAAATCTATCGCATTTCCTGGAGTATCATAATGACCCATAACTGCAATGTTGGTAGGATCTCTAACATCAATAGTAAATACCCCTGCAGGTCCAGCAGCAACGTAAGCTATGCCACCGTCAACAACAACATCAGTAACATTTCCAGGCAATGGAAGATGATCGCTTTCGAAAGGAACATGTTTGTTTGAAGCATTCAAAACATAGAATCCTTCATCACTAGCAGCTACATAGACCATTTGTCCTTGTACAGCCAATCCTAGAGCTTTGTTTGAACCCCAATCACAAGTTATTAAACCGGGAGCTAAGGGATCTTCAGCATTAAGCATTCGCAATGATTTACCACCAGTTGCATTATAATTGGTAAAGTAAACTAAATGACCACTTGTTTCTATATCAGTGACAAATCCATCAAGAAAACCTATACCCATTGGATCATGAGGATTGAAAACATTAGAGATATCAAATATAACTATTGAATACCCAACAATTGATACTTGCCCGGCATAGAGATAATCACCATTAGCTTCAACAGCCATTGTTAACATCCAATCTGAATGCCCACCTGTTTTCCGAATATCTGATGGATTTTCAAGATTTAAGATTGTTAGCGAATCAACAATGCCTGGAGTATTATTATACACACTCGCATAAGCTTTCCTGCCTTGAACATCAAGATCAACTACTGGATCTTCAGTTTCAAAATAATCCAATTGTGACCAAGAAAAGTTTCTTGTATTTGTAACTGTTCCGGTTCCCCAACCCCAAGCTGTTGTTGCTCCATCCATAAAGGTTGTATTTGAGAAATCTTCATGAACCAAAGCATAACTTTGAGCATTTAAGTTAGGTTCTAGTGCAGTTACTTTTGCTGTTACTGATTTAGAAAAGAAACTAGCACTCAGCGAAAATAATGATATCAAAAATAGTGTCATTAATATTCTTTTTATTTTTATCAGAGCTGTAACCTCCAAAAATATGATATTTAAATTATCTTGTTTTTCCAATAAAAGTATATCTTGCATTTATTAACAAGTAAATTAAAAAATTGAAGAATTCTTATTGTATTGATGTTAATTTCCTTTAATTTTAACAACAACAAAAGGTTTATTTCTGAATAGATTTAATCTCAGAAGAAGAAAATGTTAAAGCAAAAAAAATCACATTTAATGATTTTTAGCGTATTATTACTTACAATTAGCTTAGGGATTAGTGTAACATTAACCAGAAGCTATAGTGTAATGATTTTAGAAGATGATGTTGCGAAATTAGTTATTGAAGATCTTGTAGCTGATGTTAATTATGATATTACAGTAGAACCCTATTCTTCATATTTTAGTTATGATACTGGATTTACAATTCACACAAATGATGATTATGATAATGATTCTAAACTCATTTCTGTTGATAATCCTGGATTAGGAATTGAGAGCACAGTTTTTGTAGTTGAAAATGATGGAGATTATTACTTAGAGACTTGGATTAATGATGATGATGGTCTCCTGGAAATAACCGTTAAAGAAAATGATTCTGGTATAGAAATGGATATCAGTACCTATTATACAACATATGAACCTCCAAATCTAACTTGGTTATGGATTGTACTTGGAGTTGTTCCTTTCCTTTTAATAATGATAGTAGTAGTATTAGCAATTGTATTTGCATCAAAAGCTGGAAAGAAGCTTTTAGATGAAGCTAAATCGATTGATTTCACTCAAATCGAACAACCTCTATATGTTATAAAGAAAAGAGGAAAGAGGATCTGTCCCTATTGTAAAATTAAACTGCCTGTTGATGCAGAGGTTAAGTGTCCCTACTGCGGGGCTCCAATAACTGAGGAGTAATATCCTCAGATATTCCTTTCTTTTTGCATAAAAAAACAAATATCCATGAGCTTTAATATTTTAATTATAATACATTAATTGTTGTTAATTATGACTGCTGTAGATATTCTTTGCTTGAATCATCGCACAATTTACAATTCTGGCTTCTCTTTTGATGAGACAAATGATATTTTGCCAATATGCAGAAATTCACTGCACCATTGGTATAGTTTCTACACAACTATACGCTATCCTTACTTCATTGCATGGATGTATCCTAAGAGTCATTTTGATTTTATTCAAGAAGCAATTTATGAGACAAATAAACGAGTAACAACTAGAATCGCCAAAAGACAATTGGACAAATTCATGACTGACTGGAAATATATTATAAATGAAGAAATCCTTCCTGAATTTACTTTTCTTAGACCTCGTAAAAAGAATGTTGATTTGAGTCAATTTAAATTACGAAGATCATTGCTTAGAAAGAATCCATCTTTTGATAACCTTATATCAAAGATTAAAATTTCTGATAAACTAACTATAGATGAAGATACTCTAGTTAAGCAAGCAAAAGTTGCTAAAGATCGAACGCAAGCTTGTATCCACTTTAGATTTCTGAACAGAGATTTTGAGGAAGACTTTTTCAAAGAAATAAATAAAATGCTTTCCTCCGATTTTCAAGAGCAAAGATGGATTTCACTTATTGCCTTACACTTCTATCTTTTTGGTAAAATACATAATCCTGATTTATTGTTAAAAGTAATAAAGGCTAATTTGTTTGATAACTACTACATTATAAGACAAGAGAGTTTCGACCTTCTTTTATCTTTATTTGTATCTAATCCAAAATTAGGATTTGAATTAAACAGAAGATTAATACGAGATAAGAATCCTGAACTAAGTTTTCTTGGAGTTAAGTTACTCTCAGAATTTCTCCCTTATGTTTATCCTGGAGTTGGTCATGGTCACCGTTGGATTAATTTAAAGACCAAATTTAAAAAATACTTGATAAAGAAAATTATTGATGACTTTCTAGGACTAACATATGAAGCTAATGAAGTGATCATCAAATATATTGAGAGACTAGTTGACAAAGAAACTCATTGGAAAAATGATAACCGTGCAGAACGTTTGACTGATAGAAAATCTTTAGGTTCCGATTTATTAAATGGTTTTTCTTGGATGATTAGAAATGTAAATTGGTACTTGTTTGATCCATTTAAGCACTATTATGAGTAATAACTTGTCAA
>JAUVZH010000252.1 GCA_030602675.1 Candidatus Heimdallarchaeota archaeon
TGAGCATTTCCCCAATTATTTATCTTAAATTTATTAGAACCTAAGAGTAACAATTATTCTTTGTAATGATAAATATTCTTGAAAAAAAGTAAAGACCCATTAGATACGGGTAATTTTTTAATTAATATAATATTTCTTCTTTTATCGTTTCTTTTAAAAATTCCTCAGTTTCCGATTCAAGAACATCTAACTTGAATTCTCTCTCTACGGAACGTTCTCTACTAGCGAGTTCTGCTTCTAAAAGATAAAGGAAAGTTTGTTGTTGATTACTTTCTTGTGAAAGTTGAATGATTGCATCTATATTAATGCTAAGTTGTTCTAGATCATTAGTAGTTAATTCATTTAATGATCCTGAAGAATTTATGTCGAAAGTTGTGATAATGAGATCAAGTATAGACTCCATCAAAGAAGAATTCTGGTCTATTTTCTCTCCAAAAGAAACAACTAATCTCTCTAATTCTTTTTTTCCTATTAATGATATCTCCCCCGGGGTAATTTTTTTCCATGGAAAACTTGCTTTCGTTGCGTCTTTTACTTTTCTAGTAATTTTTTTTTGGTCGGATTTAGTTTTTGGTCTTGTTTCCAATTTAGCCAATTTTTCTTCCAACTCTTTCATTTTTTGTTTTTTTCGTTCATAATATGCTCTTTGTCTATCTGCATTTGTAGCATGTTTCCTTGGTCGTCCACCTTTATTCTTTTCTTTGGTCATTATTACCTCACATATATTATTGTGTTATTGGTACTTAAAAGCGTTTCGTATCGTTACAAAACATTTATAAGGTTTCGTAACAAAGTACTGTAACAAGACAATTGAGGAGGAGTATAAAATATGAAATATAAAAAAATCATGACAACAGGAATTGTGATAGCATTCGTTATACAAGCACTTGTTGTAATATCATTTAGCAACTCGAACAAACTTGGGATTGTTAATTATCCCAAAAATAATCTAGAAGAAAAGATGAGTAATAAACCTAGCATATTTGGCAATTATTTCTATGAGAACGAGGGACAGTTTGGTGAGAGCCAAATCTGTTACTATGGAAATATGCCAGGAGGGTCAATTGGTTTTGGCGAGAGCAAGATATTTCTAAAAATCGCTGACAGCGATCAAGTAGTTACTGTGTATTTTGTAAATGCACTTGCAGTAAAGCCAATAGCTCTTGAACAACAAGAAAGTACTGTGAGTTATTTCATTGGAAACAATGGTGCGCATAGCAATATCATGAAGTGTGAAAAAATTGCTTATTACAACTTATGGTCAGGAATTGATCTCTTTTACAAAATCACTAATGATGGTATCAAATATGAATACCATGTTAATGTTGGAGCAAACGTTCAAGACATTAAAACCAGATTTGAAGGGTTAGATTGTCAACCATCAATAAAGTCCGACAAACTAGTGTTATCTATTGGTGAACATCAAATTATCGATGATGGACTTCGCGTCTTCCAAGAAAACGATTTAGATATAGATGCTGAATTCATTTCTGATGATAGAAATAAATATGGTTTTGATGTTAGCAACTTTGATACAACTCGTAAACTCATAATAGATCCCCTAATCTATTCAACATATATCGGGGGAAGCGGTTATGATATAGTTAATAATATGGTTCTTGATAATCTTGGAAACACCTACATTGTAGGAAGTACGTCTTCAGCAGATTTCCCAACCAGTGCTACAGCTTACAACGATACATTTTCTGCTGTTGGAGATGATGTCATTGTTTTGAAATTATCTGCAGATGGATCTACTTTACTCTATTCAACATTCATTGGTGGAAATGGAACCGATTATGGATATGATATAGAAATTGATGATACTGGTTGTGCTTTTATCACAGGTTGTACAGATTCTATCAATTTCCCAACAGTTAACGCATACGATGAAACATATAATGGTAAAGAAGGAGATTATGGCGATTGCTTTATATTAAAACTCTCTTCAGATGGTTCGTCATTAATCTATTCAACCTACTTTGGTGGAAGTGGTAACGATGTTGCTCTAGGAATAGCAATAGATACCACAAATAACATAATTTTCACAGGAGAAACAACATCTACAGATTTTCCACTATATAATGCAATTGATAGTAAATTTGACGGATTAGTTGAATGCTTCTTTGCGAAAATAGCTGCAAATGGCTCTTCAATAATTTTCTCAACCTATTTCGGTGAAACAGAACAGTCTCAAATAGAATTTGGATGTGCTATTGCTCTAGGAAACAATGGAGATATTTATTTCATAGGCACCGTTAGAACCGACAATATTACTATGACTGATGAAACAACCTTTGGTTCATATGGTGGAGATTTAGATATTTTTCTTGTTAAACTATCTGAGGATGGAGTAATGTTATATTCAACATATATAGGTGGAGATGGAATGGATAGTGCAAGGGCAATAGTAGTTGACAGTGCAAATAATCTTTACTTACTAGGAGAAACTACAAGCTTAGACATCCCCATCGCAAATGCATACGATGATGAGTACAATTACATGTTTGATGTATATCTCATGAAACTTACAATGAATGGATCAATACCTGAAATCCTTTTCTCTACCTATTTAGGAGGAGATTACATGGACTATCCATATGATCTTTGTATAGACAGTGAAAGCAATGTGTATATAACAGGACAAACTTATTCAGAAGATTTCCCGATAACTAAAAATGCATACGATGATGAATTATCAGGTTCAACGGATTCGTTCTTATCAGTAATTTCATCAGATGGCAGTACATTATTATACTCAACATATTTAGGTGGAAATTTAGGTGATGGATCTTATAGTATAGGTTTGAGCAATAATTTAGAGGTTATTATAGCTGGAACTACCAAATCAGGTGATTTTCCAACAGAAGCAGCATACGAAGACACTTATTCTGGTGGTACTGATATCTTTGTCCTTAAAATAGAAATTGATCTTGAACAAGATGGTGTATCTTGGTCAATCTACTGGTCAATTTCAACCATCTTCACAATCGGTGCAATTATGGTTTTATTATCAAAAAGGAAAACTAAAAAATAAAGTCGCGGGATAAAGTAAGAGATTTAGTCGAAGTTCACCTTCGACGCTTTCCTTTTTCTCTTCATTTCTGTTTTAGCTTGATCTCTTTATCTTTTGTCTCTTTCTTTAATTCTTCTACTTTGGATTGTAGAATTTCCAGCTTGTAATCCCTTATTTGCAATCTTTCTCTGTTGGCCAGTTCTGCTTCCATAAGATAAAGAAGTGTTTGTTGTTGGTTACTTTCTTCTAAAGTAAGTACAATATTATCTAATATTGGATCAAAATGTTCAAGTACATTCTCAACAGATATTTCCAAGGAAGAATTCAAAATATCCAAACTTATTGTAGAATGTATTAAATTCTGTAATTGAACCTTAACAGCTGGAGTCCGAGTCATTTTTTCTCTAAAAGTTTTAGTTATTTGTACTAAGCTCTGTGTATCCATTAATGAGATTTCACTTGGTGTAATTTTTTGCCAAGCAAAGCTTTCTATTTCTTCTAATTCAAAGGTTTTCTTTTGTTTATTTTTGGCAGGGGTTTTAGTTTCTAACTTCTTTACTTTCTCCTCTAATTCTTTCATTTTCTCTTTTTTTCGTTCATAATAAGCTCTTGACCGGTCTGCATCTGTTGCATGTATCCTTGGACGTCCACCTTTGCTTTTTTTCTCTGACATATTTCCCACTACATTGTAATCCATAGTAAAGTATTAAAAAGGTTTTGTGATAACACGGAATATTTTTTGCTTTACAAGACAGTATTGTACTAACACAAAATCGATTAGCAAAATAATTTGTTTTTTTATTAGCCGTTTTTTAGCATTTACTCTTTAATGAACTCATAGTATTTCCGGATGAAATCATCCCATATAGATACTTGTCCTAGCAATCTTTCTTGTTGGTGGGTCAACTTCTCTGCTAACTTAAACAATCCTTTTTCATCAGCCAAATTCCTTGTTTCTAACAAAAGAGTTCTTGCTTTTTGTATGTCAACATCTACCAATGAAAATTGTGCTTTCAACCATTGTGTTAAAATCTGAATGTTGGTTGCTTCGAGTCTTAGAGCATAGTTATTTTGATATTTAGCTATTTTTTCAAGACGCTCAACATGTTCTTCTAATTCTACTAATACATATGTATCTCCTGAAATACTGAATTCGATCATTAATAGTTCACACAAATTGTTCAATGCGATAACTGCATAGTTTTTGTCTTCAGGTTCTTCATCAACAATATTTTCTAAGATATCCAAAGCTTTCATCCAGTCTTTGGGACGAGTACTAGCTTTCAAAACTAAGGCTTGTGCAATACGAGATATTTGATCAAACAGGGTATTAAAATTTGAATCAACTAGAACTTTGAGTTCTTCTAGATACTTGTTATATGAAATCACATCATTCTTGTCAATTGATATTCTCACAAGCAAAAATAGGGCTCGAACCATAGCTTTTATGTTTAACAATTCCCTTCTTAATTGCAAACTCATTTTTGTATTATCTAATGCTAGATTAAAATTACCTTTTGCATGGTGTATTTTTCCAAATAATTCATAGTAATATGATTTAGTCCAGAGATTGTTGACTTGTTTAATAATGTTAAAATTTTCTTCACTTATTTCTAAGGCTTTATCATATTCCCCTTTGTCAGTTAATGCACCTGCTAATGCTATCGATACTATTGTCGATAAATGCTTATCCTTACTCACTTTGAGAATCTCAACAGCTTCTAAAAGATACTCTATAGCTTTATTGATACTTCCACTATGCCATTCAATGTTTGCGCTCATCCACAAAGCAACACTTTTACTGCGAGGGCTTTGACTATTTTCAAAATCAGGTAAAACTTCTCTAAAAATCTCATGGGCTTTCTTAATTTCCCCCGCAAAATAATAATTTAAAGCGATAGTAAATCTTTGACCATAGACATTCATTCCTAATGTTTTGTAAAGCTCAATTGATTGTTCAATGTACTTTATTGCTTTTTCATATTT
>JAUVZH010000438.1 GCA_030602675.1 Candidatus Heimdallarchaeota archaeon
ATTCTTTTTAGACATTTTTTGTTTTTGTTTGAGCTTTTGGAAGATTTACTTTTCTTTATAAGTCTTTCGCTTAACAACCTCTCATTTGTTAGTAACTAAAGCTTATGCGATATATTATTTATTTGTTGTGTTTATCTTGAGCAGTTAACTGAATTAACTTAAAAGAACCACCCAACAACAAGATTTTGTTGTCTGTAATTAGAGTTTGCACACGGTGATTATAAAGAATTACCCTTTATATACTAAGATAGACTATGCTCTTATTTTTGATATAGTCATTTATAGCTTTTTCATTTCTCAAAGCATTCATCACACCTTCAAAATTCCCTTAAAATTTAAAGACAAACATGAGCATTTAAATTTTGATAAGTCTAATTAGATTGCTTATAGAAATGTTGGTTGATTGCTTTGAATGTTAAAACGTTCTTAATTGGTACATTGATAATCTTAGTAGCAACAATAATATTTACCATCCCAGCTGAATCATTACCTCTGTTAATTCCATCATTATTATTTGCTGGTGTAGCAGGAGGACTATATATAGGGTATGTTAGAAAAAGACCATTGATTACCTGCTTGTATGATGGTTTAATTGTAAGCATTCCAACAAGTTTGTTGCAAGCTGCTATAGTAGTACCAATTTTATGGTTTTATCACAATCTGCGAGTAGATAATGCACCAATACGACTTGTTGTCATTATATTTACTATATCGATAATGCTAGGAGGTATTGTAGGTGGACCATTTGGAGCGTTAGCATTGGGTTTATACTATCGATATGTGAAAAGAGATCGTGGTGAAGGAGAATTATACGAAAAATATCTTGAAGAAAAAATACGAGATGGTGATATAAAGAAATTAGAAGAATGAATAGAAACTAAGCGAAACTAGAAACTAAATCCTTAAGCCTATTTTGCTATAGCTTCAGCACTCTTTTCTTTAAAGGTTAACTTATGTCGATTTTACCTAGAATCTCATTTCCTTTTAGCTTCTTCATTCCTTTGAAAGTTCTATTTCTTACATTCTTTGAGTATGATTTTAGTTAATTCTTCTCTTTCGTTTTCAGTCTTCAAAGAAATGTTAGTGCAGATGGTTTCTATTCCCAGTTTATTGATTTCATCTTGTAATTCTTTATCATTATTACAAATGATCACTGTGTCTAGAAACTCCATATACAATTTTGCAATACCTAATGATGTTGCTTCTATGTTTAATTCGTTCATCAATCTTGCAGCAGGTCCACTAAATGCTTTACCACTACTTAAAGGAGAAACAGCTATTATTTTTGCTTCAGTGTTACAAAGAGCTGTTTTTAATTCCCTTATGGATAATATTGGACCAATACTTGTTATTGGATTACTTGGTCCAATTATAATAGTATCAGCATTTGATATTGCATTTACTGCTTCTTCAACTGCAGCTGCTTTTTCACACCCTTCATAGCAAACAGATTGTATTGTAATGTTTTCTCGCATTTTTACTGTATATTCCTGAAAAGAAAGTTCTAAACCAGACTTAGTTAATAGCTTTGTTCTGACGTGATCATTTGTCATAGGGATAATTTTGGCAGTTACTCCTAATCTAGAACATAATTCTTGAACAACCTCATGATAGTTGTAACCTTGTAAAAGTAACTTGTTTCTGACTAAATGCAATCCTAAATCCTTATCACCTAATCGAAACCATATTTCATCACCATATTTTTCTATCTGATTTAAAACATTAAAAGATTCATTTTTTACTCCCCAGAATTTTTTTAAATCTAGTTGATTAGAGAAAAGATAAATCAAAGTATCAATGTCCGGTGAAACAAGTAAACCATAGAAAATATCATCATCAGCTGTATTTCCAATAATTGTCAACTTATCATCATTTAGTATTTTTCTAAACCCCATAAGGAGCTTGGGCGTTCCAGTACCACCAGAAAGAAACAGTAGTTTGTTGTCAAAATTTCCATTCAAATGAACCACTACCAAAATAACATTAATGTGAAACAATCTTAAGAGTTATTAATTAATACTAATAAAACTTAAAACTACTTGCCTTAAGTGAATTTTTGTTTGGTGTATACTCAATGACTACAAATAATCCCGAAGAATCTACAAATAATAAAATTGGTACTGAACCTAATCTCAAGACTAAAGAAATCACCAATCAAACTGAACTCCACATAAAACCTAAGACACCTCAAAAAGATAAAGGGAAATTCTGGCGTTTCCTTAAAGTACTATTTCATTGGAGAACTTTAAGATTATTACTTTCACATCACCCTTTCTGTGAACCATTTGAAAATCACACATATAATCTGGGAAAAATACGATTGTGTAGAGGATGTTTGCTAAGCTATCCTCCTGCTTATGCATTACCTTTAATCTATTTATTTTGGGGAGCTGCTAATGATTTCTTTACTTTAACAGCTCTTTGGTTCCAAAACATTTGGTGGTTTGTAATAGGTTTTGGTATTCTAGCTATAGGTGGACGTTTTATTGGTAAGTATTCGATTGTTATAAAAGATCTTTCAAAATTTGGCAGAGGAGCTTGGTCTGGTACCTTTATTATAGTAATATTATCCCAACATTGGGGTTTCAAAATAGGTGCTTTTGTTCTATTATTTGGAGGTCTTACGTTTCTTAGCTTGAATCGTGGGAAAGATATGGAACGTACTTGTCAAGAATGTGAGTGGCAAGCAAATTATGATATCTGTCCTGGTTGGAAAGATGTTGCCGAGCATCTTGCTCAAGTAAATCTAAAATCAGAAGCTAAACCAGAAATCGATTCAACGAATATAGCTCAAGAAACAACAAAAGAGTAAAGTAAACTTAATGCTCA
>JAUVZH010000202.1 GCA_030602675.1 Candidatus Heimdallarchaeota archaeon
GGAAATACCTCCCTCATATATCTTAGTAGAATCTCATAACTTGTTTGAAATGTTTATTCTATCTTTAAATTAGTGTTTTTGATATTATCTTATCTGCATCTACTTCTTGATATAATCCATAAGTTTGTAGAAAATTTTTAATTAAATTCCCTTTTAACTTATTTCCACTAGCAGTAATTCCGAAAATTCCTTTGATGAGAGCTCTCAGTTCATGAGTAGGTTGTAAAATTCGAGTCCAAGTACTAAGTGGTAGGAGATGACTCATAACTCGAATGACTTCTTTTGATGGTTTCAAAGGTAATTTTATTGCAGGAGTATTAGAAGTTTGAAAGGTTAATCTATCACTATACTTGTTTAATTCTTGCATAAAGTGTTCTACTTTCGGTTGTTTCTGACATATGTTCATGAAAAGAGAGAAAGGTACCGCTCTTTTATTCTTTTCATAATATGAGTATTGTCCTCGGGTGATTCCTAACTCTGATTCAACTTGAGAGAAGGGTTTTGTTCCCCTAAATTGTTTAAGATAAAATCCAAGACCGTTAACACACAGTGAGGACATTTTGCCAAAGTTAAAGAATCCATTTTTTCTAATATTAACCTCATTTAATCCATTAAAGATAACTGATTTTCTATTCAATAGTTTAATAAAATCTGATCTTTTTTTAGGGTTCATTGTGCCAATATTACGAGCATAAGAAAATTTATAGTCAATTGGTATTGTTAGCAAATAAGCACCGTTATTCATTTGATAAATGGTACTTTTAATATTCATAAGTACTAGAAATTCTCGAAAATCCTCAACATAGTGTTTACTTGCACTAGAAAAAGAGATGTGATTTTTGAATGTTCCATCTGCATCCATGACTCCCCGCCAGTAAAGACTACGGTATGGTTCTCCTAGTTGTTTGAATAGTAATGGCTCACGAAGTGCATCATACTTTGCTCCTTGAATGGTTTGATCAGTTAAGAAATTAAACAAACGAACAGCAGAAGATGAACGTAACTCGACATTCCAAGCATTCCCAGTTTGAAAAATCTCTCCAGAGTCGGTGAATAATTTCTCAAAGAAACTTGAGATTAATTCAATATGTTCTTTCGTTTCATCAACAACTCGTAACCAATGCGTATGAAGATGACCGTCACCATTAATGACGCCACATAAATAAGCTAAAGTGGGAGAAAGTTTTACCGGGATAGAGTACCGTTTGCCACGAGCGCTTTCAAATAATTGTCTATTTCTATTTTGTACTAGTAATGAACAATTCAATACTTCGCATGCACACCGATAAAGGGGATAGGGTATTGCTCCTCGATCTAGGTAGGTTTGTAACCTAGTTCGCCAAACTGATATCTTAGAGTTTATTGCCTTATAAAAATAATCTCGAGTGAATTCAGCGACAAGTAAGATCTTCTTTGTTATTAATTCCTTTTCTTCCTTTGATAAGACCAAAAATGGAAACCGGGAAAGAATCCTATCACTGTCTTTTTCCTTTATAAAATCGATTTTTCTGACTAATAGAGGAAAATGATGCAAAGTAAGAGTATCCATATCAATAAATGAGCTGGTCCCTAGTGCACCTGTTAATAAAAGCTTGTTTGCAGTCATCCATTCGTTCATCACAATAGGTTCTGAGTCAAGTAAAAGTGGATCATTTTGCCAGGTAAGAGGAGCCAATTAGTACCACCATAAATTATTATCACTAGCTTTGAAGTGTCAGAATACTTAAACTTAAAGCTAAAGTGACACCTTTTCATCAGTTTTCTCTACTAACCATTGCATGTTATATGTCTTCAATGAATCAATAGCATAAATTTTGATGTTTGCTTCCCATAAAATTAGTCCAATCATCTGTGCTGCGAAGCCATGTTTACCAGTTAGATTTACTTTTAATTCTTGAGAAACTAAGTCAATATAATTCTCCAGGTAGAAATCACGTAAAAATTGCATTTCTAGAGAAGCTGACGTATTATTTCTTTGGTAGAGAGCTGCAGCAAGTAAGACTTGATCATTATCTATTGTGCTAGCTTTAAGATCTTTAATAATTTGCTGTGTAAATTCTTCGTCCCCTGTAGTATATTTAGCTAAAACCCAAAAAATTCGAGCCCGAACACTAAGAGCAGTATCAGCTCTTAAAGGGGTAATAGAAGATACACAATCTTTCTGTAGTAATGATTCGAGGTAGAGCACAACTTTTTCACGTAGAAAACTTTCTTGGTGTGAGAGCAATTTTTGCAAAAATGAAACTTTTATCTCTTTAGATATTTTCTTCTTTGCTACAAGAAAATCTAGTAATGTATTAAGTTGAATAGCTGAAAGGGTACTCAAAGTTTTATCATATAATTCCTCAAAATCTGCTAAATTACCTTCCTCTATAAGGAGAATCTGTTTATAGATTATTTCTGGAATTGTTTCTTGAAGTTTTTTTTGAAGAAAGGTCATAATATCACATTTTATTATTTAGTAACTTCTAGAGCGAATGTTTCCGTTCGGAACTCATGAAACATTGAGTTGAGCTTTGGTAGAAACTCTTCTTTCACTTTGATGTAAAGCTGACTTTTATAACAATTAATAGTTTTTTGATGTAGACTTAATTCTCCAATGGCAAACCTAATTTTTGAGTAGAGATTCGGAAGATAGCGAAATGATTCTCTATCCTTACAGCTTATGGCTTGCATTTTTCCATTCTTAAAAATAAGATGATCCACCTCAAAATGCTTTCCATAAAAAGAAAAGAGAATATTTGAAACAACCTGAAAATCCAAACTTTCAAGTAATTCTCTGATATATTTCTCATATTCTGAACCGGATTTACTTTTGAATGTTTTAAATTGAAAAATATTACAAAATGATGGTAGACTTTTCGAAATAGTTTCCCAATGATCAAGTAGAATTTTGTAATCCCCTTGTTCGTTATGCATTGCACATTTAGCTACAAGAATGCTATAGTTACTATTTTTTGCTAAGGTTGAATGAAGTGTCTGTAAAATTTCTTCTTCAAGATCTATAGGTTGTACAACATTAATCTTGTTTTGTAGTTCTAAATCAAAATCAGCACTACTATTTATTCGTTCTGCAGTTTCCTTATAGAGTAGGGAATAATCCGCTTTAGTTAGATTCATTAAAAAACAGTATTGTTCAATAAATTGATTTACCTCTGCAGGATTTAGTATCGACTGGTGCAATATCGAGTATGCTTCTTGTTCCAAAGTTTCTTTGGTAGTCAGTTTATGTGTTAATGGATGAACAAACTGATTGTGCTGTCCTTTATTCTTTATCAATATTTGAAAGTCTAAAATGCGATTAATCAGTAGTTCAGGATTTTTGAGAAATGTTAAAAGCTCTTCTTTTCCTACAAGAATAATATTGTTTGCTAATCCATAAAGTTTCGTGATATTCTTTCTTAATTTCGTAGTGGTTACCTCTGTATTGATAAAAACCAATGAGAAAATGTTCTTAGTCTGTAATTGTTCTTGTAATTGAAAAAGCTCCCCTAATACTTCATCAAGAACATTATTTTTGATTTTCTTTGAAGTTTTAATTTCGAGTAATCCTACTAACTCTTCCAAAATAATTAATCCATCTAAGCATTTGGTAGTTTGTGGTGGATTAGCACTTGTGATCTTTACCTCAGAGAATAACCTACTATTTTGCTTAGTAAAAGCATTGTGTAGAATTGTCCAAACTTGTTCCTCAAATTGTGCATCAATATGACGGGAATCAACTGACCAATTGGTAGTTAATTGCTTTAGAGCATATCCTTTTTGTTGGAGTTCCTTAGTTAGCTTAAGATCTTGTTTTCCTTGTTCTGAAAGTTCAAACATTGGGTGAGTGAAAACAACTTTTACTTTCTTCCTTGCACCATAATATGGTATGGTTATTTTCTTTACAAGTCGTTTCTTCTTTTTTCTTTGTGAAAACCTTAGAATCGTTTGCTTTCTATCATTAATAGTTCCAACAACATATGTGTTTTTCAATTTCCACCAATCTTTTATGTATCTCCCAAGCTCTTCCGATAACTCAATTCGTCCAGAATTTCCTAAGGAACAAAAACATTCGATTTGTAATTGCTTTGTGTTTGTTTGGTAGAGATTGAATGACGCTCCTCTTCTTCTTCCTCCTAAAAGCCATTGTTTGACTTCCTCTTCCTTGATACTGTTATATTCGAGTAATTCTCTGGTGTAATAAAACAATTTAGTTGGTTCTAAACCTTTTATGATACAAGTTACTTTCGAACTTATTTGTTGAGAGATCTTTTTTTGTGCTTCATTTGTTTTTGATAGCTCTATATACCAACCATTTGTTTTCTCTATTAATAAAACAGTTTGATTTTTTAATATCTCTTTAACTGATGTGTTTTCATTAACTGTTATGTCTACTCTTATTGAATTGGTGTTCTTTTTACTTGATCTAGCTACATTCATCCACTTGTGAATTTTAGAGGCTATATGTATTCCTGGTTGAGTTATTTTTGTTTTGATTAAGACTGTACCATCTATATAAATCTCAAATGCTGTCCCTCTCTTTAGTTTTCCTGCTTTGTAAAGCATTTTCCAATCCAACTCATCTTTTCTTTGGGTCATACGATTTGCCTATAAGTATATTATAGGCAATGGAAATATTTAAAGTTTATGGCAACCTATAATTTTATCAGATGATGACTATGCCAGTGAAATTTAGGCGTAAAGTAGCTGATTTGAACCGAACTTTGATGGTGAATATTCCTAAGGAAATTGCAGAGGAGTTAGGGATAGAAAAAGGAGATACCATAATAATAACCCTTGAAAATAGTTATTTCTGTGGAAGAAAGGAAGAGAAGTAAATAGTCTAAATACCTAATATACTCACTTTTTGTCATTTAAATAGAAAATAAGTGTTAGTGTATATGAGGGCACTAATTGATTGATGAGATTCAACACTTTCATGATAAAGGTGAAACCATCTTTATAGAGATATTCAAATCTATTGGGATGAAACCAGAAAGAGTAAGTTCATTTGATTATGAATTTACTATAATAGAGCTATGCTATAGATATCTTGGGGAAGTTGGAAGGACTTTAACGATTTTAATAACTAAAGAAAAGGACATTGTTCGGAAGAAGTGCTTGGTTTTTTTGCTAGCAAAAGTAATTGAAGAAACTCAATTCGTCCCGATTATTGCTGAGGAACTACTGAAAGATGATTCCGAATCACCATATGTTTTGTTTACCATAGCTAATGCGCTATTTCAACATACTGAATACCAAATACGCTGTATAGAGATTTTTCGAAAAATCATTCTCGATAAAGAAAACCATATGGACATGCGTTATTATGCAACTGCAAATCTACATCATATAGCAAGAAAAGATGGAAACATTGCACTTATTCCAATATTACTTGAGATTTTAGTTTTAAAGGAATATCATTTTAATGATCCTTACTTTGCTGGGTATGATATGGGAGATGTATTTATTGCTGATGTTAGTAGTTTTGATCCGAATTATTCGGAATACTGGATTATAGACATTAAACATGAAGTAGTTAGTGGTTTATCTTACTTTCCAAAGCAATTTGAGATGATTGTTGGTCCACTAATTTCATTCATGATCGAAAAATGGCAAATCGAGGAATATATTGAATTAGTAGCAAGTACCCTTTGCTCCTACATTGATATAGTTCCTCAGGCTTCCAAACTTCTAATGGAGAAAGTTGGTTCTCATTATGATACTAATGATGGAGCGAAAATGATTATTAATGCAATCAATGAAAGTCTAGGCAATATTGATTAAAAA